>DATGLP010000009.1 GCA_035294085.1 Acidimicrobiales bacterium
GCGAGCTCATCGAGCTCGCCGTGCGCTACAAGGACCGGGTGAACGTCGAGGCGATCCGCTCGAGCGTCGACTGGCGCTCGACCCGCTCCCAGGTGAGCGTGCCCGGCGGCGCCGCCGGCGAGTGAGGGGGGCGGCCCTCGCCAGCGAGGGTATCGGGGAGCAGCCTCGAGGCGAGGTCGACCCGAAGGGCCGGCCGACCGCCTTCGGCCCCCTGCGCCCGCTCGGCGGTCGCCGGCTGGCGGCCGTCGGCGCCGGCGTGGTCGCGGGCGCGGGCGTCCTGGCGCTCTACTACGTGCTGTCGCGCCACCTCGTGCCCGGCACCTCCGACAGCGCCACCGTCGTCCTCGAGGGCAGCGCGATGGCGCACGGCAACGTGGCGCTCCACGGCTGGTCGCTCTCCCTGGACTCGTTCTGGCTGGTCGACGCCCTCTTCTACGCCCTCGGCGTGCTCGCCTTCGGCCTCGGCCCGGCGCTCATCCACCTCGTGCCGGCCGTCCTCGCCCTCCTCGCCGCGGCGAGCGCTGCGGCGCTCGCCGCGGCCGGCGAGCGCGGCGCCGCCGCGCTCGCCGGCGCGCTCACCACCGCGAGCCTCCTCGCCTTCCCGAGCCCGGAGCTCGCCTACTTCCTCCTCCAGGGCCCCTGGCACGTCGGCACGGCGCTGTTCTGCCTCGTCGCCTTCGCCGCCCTCGCCGAGGACCGCGTCTCGTGGCGCTCGCTCGTCGGCGTCGTCCTGCTCACCGCGGCGATGCTCGGCGACCTGTTCGCCCTCGAGCTCGGGGCGCTGCCCGTGCTCGCCGCCGGCCTCGCCCGCATGGCGCGCCACCGCCGCCTCCGGCCCGGCGCGAGCCAGGTCGGCGCCGCCGTCCTGAGCATCGGTCTCGCCGTGGGGGGACGGGCCGCCGCCGCGGCGGCCGGCGGCTTCCGCCTCGTCAACCGCAACGTCGTGCTCCAGCTCGGCCAGATCGAGACGAACGTCTCCTACCTCGCGAACCGCGTCCCGGCCCTCCTCGGCGTGAAGACCATGCCGATCGGCCCGCGCGCCAACGGCGCCGTCGCCTTCCAGGTGCTGCACGTCGCGGGCCTCGGCCTCGTGCTCGTCGCCGTCCTCGCCGCGCTCTGGCGCCTCGGGCGCGGCGTGCTCGTCGCGCCCCGCGCCGGCGAGGTGCAGCCGGGATCGTTCCTCGACGACTGCCTCGTGGTCGGCGTCCTCCTCGACCTCGTCCTCTTCGTCCTCGGCGCGGGGAGCGACAACCCCGAGTACGCGAAGTACCTCACGCCCGGCGTGGTCTTCGCCACGGTGCTCGCCGGCCGGACGGTGGCGCGCTTCGTCGCGGGCGGCGGCCTCGCCCGCCTCCCGCGTGCCCTCGGCGCCGGGCTCGTGACCGGCGCCGCCCTGCTCGTCGCCGCCTTCGCCGCCGAGTCCATCGCCGACATCGGCCCAGCCGCCGCCCAGCCGGCGGTCGGGCTCGGACGCTTCCTCGCCGCCCACCACCTCACGAGGGGGATCGGCGACTACTGGAGCGCGTCGATCGTCACCGTCGAGACGCACGGCGCGGTCGTCGTGCGGCCCGTCACGACCGGCTTCGACGAACGGCTCCACCGCTACGACCGCCAGTCCGCCGTCGACTGGTACCGCTCGCAGGCCTTCCAGTTCTTCGTCTACAACACGGCGAAGCCGTGGCGCCAGGTCAACGCGACCACCGCCGAGCGCACCTTCGGCGCGCCGGCGGCGACCTACGCGGTCGGCACCTACCGGGTCCTCGTCTGGAGGAAGCCCGTCAGCGTCGGGCTGTACGTGCCGACCTTCTCGAGCCCCCTCCAGTTCTACCTGCGCTAGCCGGGCGGCGCCGGGCGCACCGTCGCGTCGAGCGACCGGGTCCGCCTCGCCGTGGCAGCATCCCGCGATGGCCTTCGCCCCGGCGGCCGCCGAGCGCTCGCCCAGCGGCGCGATGCCGCCCGCGGCGCGAGCCGGCCAGCGCTTCCACCGCTTCGGCCCCCTCGCCGCGGTGGCGGCCGCCGTCGCCTGGGGCCTCGTCGAGCTGCGCGCCGAGACGATCGACGCGGCGTACCTCAACGACAGCTCGGTCCACGAGGAGATGGCGCGCTTCGCCGCCGCCCAGCTCGCGCACGGCCACCTCCCCCTCGAGCGCTGGTACCCCTACCTCGGTCTCGGCTCGCCGCAGTTCCTCCACTACCAGAGCCTCGGTCCGACGCTCATCGGCCTCGTCGGCCTCGCGCTCGGGGTCGACCGCGCCTTCCACTGGTCGGCCTACCTGCTCGTCGCCTGCTGGCCGCTCGCGATCTACTCGTCGGCGCGCCTTTTCGGCCTGGAGCGCTGGCAGGCCGCGGGCGCCTCGGTCGTCGCTCCCTTCGTCGTGAGCGCGACCGGCCTCGGCTACGAGCCGGCGAGCTACCTGTGGATCGGCTACGGCGTGTGGACCCAGCTCTGGGGCATGTGGGCCCTCCCGTTCGCCTGGGCCACGACGCTGCGAGCGCTGCGCGACACCCGCTTCGCGCTCGCGGCGGCCGTCGCCGTCACCATGACCATCGCGGCCCACTTCATGACCGGCTACCTCGCCGTCGCGCCCATCGTGTGCTGGCCCTTCCTCACCCCCTCCCGTCTCCCCGAGCGCCTTCGGCGCGCCCTGCTGCTCCTCGCCGGCTGCGCCGGCGTTGCGGCCTGGGTCGTCTACCCCGTGCTCCACTTCGCGCCGTGGGCCTCGCTCAACGAGTTCCTGCAGCACACCCCGGCAGCCGACTCCTACGGGGCCCGCCGGGTCCTCAACTGGCTGGCGGAGGGCGACCTGTTCGACTTCCGGCGCTGGCCGGTCGTGACGCCGCTCGTCGGCCTCGGGCTCCTCGCGAGCCTGCGGTCCTGGCGCGCCGACGAGCGCGGGCGCGCCCTCGTCGTCGCCTTCGCGCTGAGCCTCGTCCTCTTCTTCGGGCGCCCGACCCTCGGGCCGCTCCTCGTCCTCCTGCCGGGGGCGCGCGACCTCTTCCTGCGCCGCTTCCTCGTCGGCGTGCACCTCGCCGGGATCTACCTCGCCGGCATGGGCGCCGTGGCCCTCGTCGACGCGCTCCGTGCGCTCGCTCGGCGTGCGCCGGCTGCCCTCCGAGACCTCGGGGCGCGCCGAGGCGCGGCGCTCAGGCGGCGCGCCCTGCTCGCCGGGGCGGCCGTGGCCTGCCTCGCGCCGGCCTGGCGCCAGCTCCACGCCTACGAGTCGCTCGACGCCGCCGCGATCCGAGCGCAGGCGGCCGCCGAGCACGCCTCCCAGCGCGAGATCGGCCCGCTCCTCGCGCAGATCCGCGCCCGCGGCGGCGGGCGCACCTACGCCGGGCTGCCGACGAACTGGGGCGCCGACTTCCTCGTCGGCTTCGTCCCGGTGTTCAAGTACCTGGCGAACGAGGACATCGACGAGGTCGGCTACACGCTGCGCACCGCCTCGCTCATGACCGACCCCGAGGCCCACTTCGACGAGCTCGACCCGGCCGACTACCAGCTGTTCGGCGTGCGCTACCTCCTCCTCCCCGCGACGCGCACGCCGCCGGTGCGCGCCGAGCTCCTCGCGCGGCGCGGCCCGTACGCGCTGTGGACGATCCCGTCGATCGGCTACGTCCAGGTCGTCGACACCGTCGGGACGATCACGGCGAGCCGCTACGACCTCGGCGCCGCCACCGCGGCGTTCGTGCGCTCGGCCGGCGCCGCCCTCGACCGCTACCCGACGGTCGCCTTCGACGGGTCGGCGGCGGCCGCACCGACCTCCCCGGCGGGACGGCCCCTCACGGGCCCGCCCGGTGCCGTGCGCCGGGTCGACGCCGACCTGGCCGACGGCGTCGTGCGCGCCGAGGTCGTGGCGCGCCGGACCGCCGTCGTCCTCCTCAAGGCGTCCTACGACCCCGGCTGGCGAGCGACGGTCGACGGGGTGCCCGCTCGGCCCGAGATGGTGGCGCCGGCCCTCGTCGGCGTGCGCGTCGGGCCGGGCCGGCACGCGGTCGTGTTCCGCTACGTCGGCTACGGCGGCTACCCGGTCCTCTTCGGGCTGGCGCTCGCGACCCTCGCCCTCCTCGCCGCCGTGCCCCTCGCCCGGCGGCGCCTCGGCGCTCGGCGCCGCCCCCGGGCGCCTGGACCGCGGTCGCCCCCTCGGGCTGGTGTCCGCGGTGCCGGCAGAGGGTAGGGGTGTGCCGTGGAGGGCAGGTCGTCGCGTCGGGTGGCCGGCAGGGCCGCGTAGTGCGCTGCTTCGCCTCCTGGCAGCTCGCCCGCGACGAGGACCAGCCCTGGCCAGGTGGCGACTGGCACCACTGCCCGGGCGAGGCGGTGCGCGCCCGCATCCTGCCGGTGACGCCCGAGGTCATCGTCGTCCTGCACTTCTGCGCCGCGCACGACGAGCTCTTCGCGCGCGCCGGCGTGCTCCCCGGGCTCATCGCGGGCCCGCTCCACGACTGAGCGTTTTGTCCACCAAGCGCGTGATCCTTACGGATTTTATTAGGATTGTGTTAGCTCAGCTGCCCTAGTGCATGGCCGGCCGGAGGCGGGGGAATGCACCGACCATGGCCGCTGTCCCGACCGCCACCGTCCGAGCCCCCCGAGCCCGCTTCTCCGCCAGCTCCTGGCGCCTGCCGCCCGCCAGCCCCGGGATCCTCGTCGCCGTCGTGGCGAGCGATCCCCTCCTGCGCAGCGGGCTCGCCGAGCGCCTCGACGCCGAGCCGGAGCTGCGCGTCGCGGGCGTCGCAGGCGCAGCCGGGGCCATCGACCGCCTCGTCGAGGCGCACGAGGCCGCCGTCGTCGTCCTCGAGGTCGGCCGGGCCGCCGGGGCGGCACGCGAGGTGCTCGAGCTGCGGGCGCGCCGGCCCCTGGCGCGCGTCGTCGTGCTCCTCGGGCCGGGAGAGGTCGACCTCGACGCCGTCGTGCGCGCCGGCGCCTCCGGCCTCGTGCTGCACAGCGCCTCCGTCGGCGAGCTCGTCACCGCGCTGCGCTGGGCGGCACGCGGCGAGATGTGGGTCTCGCCGCCGCTCCTCGCCCGTCTCGTGCGCGCCGCGCGACACGAGGACGGCGGAGGGCGGCCCCCGGGGAGGCTCGCCCAGCTCACTCGGCGCGAGTTCGAGATGCTCCGGCTGCTCTCGCACGGCTGCGACAACCGGGAGGTCGCTCGCCGCCTCTTCCTGTCTCTCAACACGGTGCGCACCCACGCCCGCAACATCCAGCGCAAGCTCGGGGTGCACTCCAACCTGGCCGCCGTCGCCGTCGCCTTCGCCGAGGGCCTGCGCCCGGTCGAGGCGGCCAACGGCGACCTCGTGCTGCGTCGCACGACCTGAGCGTCGCCGGACCCCGGCAGCAGCGCGGCAGTCGCCCTCCGAGGGTCCGGTATCCTCCCGCCGTGGCCCGCCAGCCGAGCGCGCCGACGGTCGGCGCCCTCGTGGCACCGGACAGCTTCAAGGGGACCTTCAGCGCGATCGAGGTCGCCGAGGCGCTCGCCCGGGGCGTCGAGACGGCCACCGGCGAACCGGCAGACCGCTGCCCGCTCGCGGACGGCGGCGAGGGGACCGGCGACGTCCTCGCCTACCGCCTCGGCGGGCGGCGCGAGCCGGCGGCGGCCCACGATCCGCTCGGTCGCCGCCGACCCAGCTGGTTCACCCTCCTGCCGGACGGCACGGCCGTCGTCGAGGTCGCTGCCGCGAGCGGCCTCGCGCTCGTGGCGCCGAGCGAGCGCGACCCGCTCGCGGCGACGAGCCGCGGCACCGGCGAGCTGGTCGCCGCGGCGGCCAGCGCCGGGGCGGGCACGATCCTCGTGGCGTGCGGCGGCTCGGCGACCGTCGACGGCGGCGCCGGAGCGCTCGAGGGGATCGAGGAGCGCGGCGGGATCGGCCGGGCCCGCCTCGTGTGCCTGTGCGACGTGCGCACGCCGTGGGAGCGCGCGGCCGAGGTGTTCGGCCCGCAGAAGGGCGCCAGCCCCGCCGCGGTCGCCCTCCTCTCCCGCCGCCTCGACGAGCTCGCGGCCCGCCTCCCGCGCGACCCGCGCGGGCGGGCCATGACCGGGGCAGCCGGCGGGATCTCCGGAGCGCTCTGGGCCGCCTACGGCGCGGCCCTCGTGCCGGGCGCCCGCTACGTCATCGAGGCGCTGGACGTGCCGATGCGGCTGCGCCGGGCACGCTTCGCCATCGTCGGCGAGGGCCGCCTCGACGCCACGACGCTCGAGGGCAAGCTGGTCGAGGCGCTCGCCCGGCGGGCGGCCGTCGCCGGCGTCCCCGTCTTCGCCGCCGTCGGCGCGAACGCCCTCGACCCCGACGCCCTCGTCCGGCTCGGGCTGCGCTCGGTCGTCGAGGCGACGACGCTCGAGGCGCTGGAGCGCGCCGGCGCCGAGCTCGCCCGCCTCGGCCTCGAGGCGCCTCGGCGCCCTACAGCTCCTTCACGGCGGCGGTGAGCTCGGTGACGGACTGCTTCGCGTCGCCGAAGAGCATCGCCGTCTGCGGCTCGTAGAAGAGCGGGTTCTCGACGCCCGCGTAGCCGGTGGCCATCGACCGCTTCAGGACGACGACCGACCGGCTCGCGCTGGCGTCGAGGATGGGCATGCCGTAGATCGGGCTGTCCGGCTTGTTCTTCGCATCCGGGTTGACGACGTCGTTCGCCCCGATGACGAGGGTGACGTCGGTGCGCGGGAAGCGCTCGTTCGCCTCGTCGAGCTCGATGAGCTGCTCGTAGGGGGCGCCGGCTTCGGCCAGGAGCACGTTCATGTGCCCGGGCATGCGCCCGGCGACCGGGTGGATCGCGTACTCGACCTCGACGCCACGGTCCTCGAGCAGGCGGGCCAGCTCGACCACTGCGTGCTGTGCCTGGGCGACGGCCATGCCGTAGCCGGGGACGACGACGACCCGGTTGGCGTAGGCGAGCTGGACGGCGACGTCGTCGACGGAGGTGGCGCGCGCGACCCGCTCGCCGGCCTCGCCGGAGGCCGCCTCGAGCGCCACGCCGCCGAAGCCGCCGGCGACGATGGCGCGAATGGAGCGGTTCATCGCCACGGCCATCTCGTTCGTGAGGATCGAGCCCGACGCGCCGACGATCATGCCGGCGACGATGAGCGCGGTGCTGTTCAGCGCGACGCCCGTCGCTGCGGTCGACAGTCCCGTGAAGGCGTTCAGCAGGGAGATGACGACCGGCATGTCGGCGCCGCCGATCGGCAGCACGATCGCGTTGCCGAGGAGCGCCGCCGCGATGAGGAGCCCGAGCATGAGCCAGACGTCGCGCTGACCGGCGAGCACGCTGATGCCGCACCCGAGGGCAGCGAGGAACAGCAGGGCGTTCAGCGCCTCCTGCGGCCGGCCGAGGGTGATGGGCCGTCCCGGCAGGAGCCCCTGGAGCTTGCCGAACGCGATGTTCGAGCCCCAGAAGGAGATCGACCCGATGAGCGCGGCGAGCAGGCTGAAGCAGGCGACGTAGAGCGGGTCGCCGGCGTAGCCGCCGGACTTCCGGAACTCGACGAGCGAGATGAGGGCGACCGCCCCGCCGCCGACCCCGTTGAACAGCGCCACCATCTGGGGCATTGCCGTCATCTTCACGAGGCGGGCCGCCGGGGCGCCGACGAGGGCGCCGAGGACGATGCCGAGGGCGATCAACCACCACGAGCCGAGGTGCGGCACGAGCAAGGTGGCGACGAGCGCGATCGCCATGCCGAGGGCCGCGACCCGGTTGCCGAGCACGGCCGAGCGTGGGGCGCGCAGCCCCATCAGTCCGAAGATGAGCAGGGCGAAGGCGACGAGGTAGAGGAGCGAGACGTAGCCCGGCTCGTCGAAGAACGCCGACGCGAGCGTCACCGATCGCCCTCCTCCTCGGACCGGCGCGCCGAGCGGGACTTGAACATCTCGAGCATGCGGTCGGTGACAAGGAAGCCGCCGACGACGTTGATCGTGCCGAAGGCCAGGGCGACGACGAGGAGCACCTTGTTGAGCACGCCCGCGGCCCCGAGACCGAGCACGAGGATCGCTCCCATCATGACGATCCCGTGGATGGCGTTCGTGCCCGACATGAGCGGGGTGTGCAGCGAGCGCGGCACCTTGGAGATGACGAGGTAGCCGACGAAGCCGGCGAGCACGAGGATGGCGAGGTTCGTGAGGAACATCAGGAGTCCTCCCTCCGGCCGGGCCCACCCGCCACGCAGGCCTTCGCGACGATGTCGTCCGAGAAGTCCGGGGCGAAGGCGCCGCCCTCGCCGACGAGCAGCTCGAGCAGCGCGACGACGTTGCGCGCGTACAGCTGCGAGGCGTGCTCGGGGAGGCTGGCCGGGAGGTTGAGCGGGGCGGCGATCGTCACGCCGTCGCGCACGACGGTCTCGCCGGGCACGCTGAGCTCGCAGTTGCCGCCGGTCTCGCCGGCGAGGTCCACGACGACCGAGCCCGGCCGCATCCCCCTGCAGGCATCCGCCGTGACGAGCTTCGGCGCGGGCCGGCCCGGTACGAGCGCCGTCGTGATGACGACGTCGAAGCGCTTGATCGCCTCGCCGAGCGCCTGCTGCTGCGCGGCGCGCTCCTCCTCGGTGAGCTGGCGGGCGTAGCCGCCCTCGCCGGCGGCCTCGATGCCGAGGTCGAGCCACCCCGCCCCGAGCGAGCGGACCTGCTCTGCCACCTCCGGACGCACGTCGTAGCCGGTGGTCTGGGCGCCGAGCCGGCGCGCCGTCGCGAGCGCCTGCAGCCCGGCGACGCCCGCCCCGAGCACGAGCACCCTCGCCGGCGGGACGGTCCCCGCGGCGGTGACGAGCATCGGGAAGAAGCGCGGCAGCAGCTCGGCACCGATGAGCGCGGCGCGGTAGCCGGCGACGCTCGCCTGGGAGCTGAGCGCGTCCATCGACTGGGCCCTGCTCGTGCGCGGGATCGCCTCCATCGCGAAGGCGACGGCGCCCGCGGCCTCGATGGCTGCGAGGAGCTCGGGCGAGGTGAGCGGCGCGAGGAAGCCGACGAGGGCCGCGCCGCGCCGGAGCGACCGGACCTCCTCGAGCGTCGGCGGCCCGACGACCGCGACGAGGTCCGCCGCCCACGCCTCGGCACCGGAGACGACGGAGGCTCCCGCCCCCACGTAGGCGTCGTCGGGAAAGGAGGCGCCGAGCCCGGCGCCAGACTCGACGACCACCTCGTTGCCCCGGCCGACGAGGCGGCGTACGGAGTCGGGCACGAGCGCGACCCGCCGCTCGCCCGCGCCCCGCTCCCGGGGAACTCCGATCCGCATCGAGGCCTCCCTCCCTGCCGCCGACAGCCTATGGAGCGCGGCCGGGCGAGGGGGGGAATGGCGCACGGAGGTGACGAAGTACCGGGCCGAAGGTCCCAGCGAACACCGCCGCGCCCGGGAGCTCGCCGTTGAGCGGTGAGCGGGCGGCGCTGCGGCGCGCGCTCGACTTCACGGACGCCCGGCCGCTCGCCGCTCGCGAACGGGGAGGCGACGCTGCTGACGACGGGGACGCTGCGGCGTGCACCTCGCCGACCCGGCCCGCTGCCCGATGGCGAGATCAGCCTCAGCGCTCGGCGCGAGCGTGCTCCTCCGGCTTCGCGACGACGACGCGCACCCCGAGCCTCGACAGCGCCTCGACGTCGGACGAGGCGGTGCGGGAATCCACGATGACGTGGTCGAAGCTGGCGAGGCTCTCGAGCCGGTGGAGCGCCCGCCGCCCGAACTTCGTGTGGTCGACAAGCAGGACCTTCACCTTCGCGGCAGCCATGAGCGCCCGCTTCACCTGCACCGTCTCGTGCGACTGGTGGTAGCAGGCCCCATCGACGATCGCCGTCGTCGAGAGGAAGGCGATGTCCGCTCGCAGTGGCCGAATGGCCTCGACCGCCTGGATTCCCAAGAAGGCATCGTAGGCCGGGTAGTACACACCACCAATCGCCATGAGGTCGATTCCTGCCTCGCCGGCGAGCGCGTTGATGATCGCGAGGAAGTTCGTGACGACCGTGAGGGGGCCGACCGACGGCAGCAGGCGCGCCAGGTGGAGGACCGTCGTACTGTCGTCCAGCATGAGCACCTGCGCATCGCCGACGAGGGGCAGCGCCGATCGGGCGAGCTCCTGCTTCGCCTCGGTCTCCGCCTGAAGCCGGTAGCGGACATCGCCGTGGTAGAGGGCCGAGGGCCGGCTCGTCGCCCCACCGCGGATCTTCCTGAGCCAACCCTGCCGCTGCAGCTCGTCGAGGTCGCGGTGCACGGTCATCGTCGAGATGTTGAACTCGCGCGCGAGCTCCTCTAGGCGCACGAACCCTTCGGCGAGGACGCGCTCGCGGATCGCTTCCTGCCTGCGCCGCGACCCCCTGGAACGCCGGCCACCGTCCCTGCCGTCGACTGCCGACGTCTGCATCGGGTCGTCCACTCCACTCCTGGGCCCAGCGATCGCCACTGAGCCTACCTGCGACGACCTCGCTGATGTGAGGAAGCAGCGCCCAATCGGAGCCAGCCTGCTCAATCCCACGTTTTACAGAGCCTATCACACTTAGTTATGTGATATTCACATCAAAAGTTGACGTTACGCGGGAGTTGTGCCACACTCACAGCGTGAGTAGGCGGTCCCGGTGCACGGCAGCGCACCAGCAGATTCGGCTCGCGCTCTTCGACGTCGGTGGCCCCATCTACGACGACGAGTACTTCTTCCAGGCCGTGCACCGCGCCGCCTGCGAGATCAGCGGTCAGGACATCCCGGAGGAAGCACTGCGTGAGGTCTACGACGAGGTCCGCCAGCGCCAGGCTGGCGGACTGCGCTCCGCGATCGCCGAGCGCTTCGCCCCCGGGCGCCGAGCCGACCTCGTAGCGCTGTCGGAACGCTACTGGACCTACCCGGCAGACGCCCTCTTCGACGACGTGATCCCGACGGTGAAGCTCCTCAGCTCGAACTACGAGCTCGGGCTGGCGGCCAATCAGCCGGCGTCGACCCTCGATGCCCTCCGTCGCGACGGTCTCCTCGAGTACTTCCGCGTTCAGGCCCTCTCGTGCCAGGTCGGGATCGAGAAGCCCGACGCGGGGCTCTTCCGCTATGCCCTCGAGCAGGCAGGGGTCGAGGCACAAGAGGCGGTGCACATTGGGAACCGCCTCGACAATGACATCCGCCCCGCGGCCGCGCTCGGTCTCCGGACCGTCTGGGTGCTGCGCGGCGAAGCCCCGCCAGCGCCGACGCCGCAGCAGCTCGCCGAGCCGGACGCCACCGTCACTTCGCTCACCGAGTTGCCGGCGGTGCTTGAGCGCCTGCCACGTGGGTGGCGGGAGGAAGTGGCCTTGCAGTCGCCGGAGCGCTGAGGCAGCGCAGCGCTCGGGCGACGAAGCGCGCAGGAGACATCGATCGAGCAGTTGAGAACAGGGGGAGGAGAGATGCGACACCGATACCTCGTGGCCATGCTCGCCGCGCTCATTGGTGCAGGCCTCGCGGGGCTCACCTCGGGCGCGGCCGGAGCGAGCACGGTGAAGAAGTCGGGTGGCGGGAAGCTGACCGTTGCCCTGAGCGAGCCACCGATCTCGCTCAACGCGTTCGGTCCGAACGACGCTGATCCCGACACGTTCGAGATCAACAAGCAGGTCTTCAATGCGCTCGTCGATCCCGGGAAGAAGCCAGGGACCTACGTCCCCGACCTCGCGACGCGGTGGGTACGCCAGGGACCGAACACGTGGCGCTTCACGCTCAACACGAAGATCCGTTTCGCGAACGGCAAGCACGTGAGCGCGCAGGACGTCGTCGCGGACCTGGACACCCTAACCAAGAGCGGAACGGCACTCTCGGCGCTGTGGACATCCTTTGCCTCCGCATCCGCCGCTGGACCACGGGTCGTCGTCATCCGGACGACCCAACCGATGGGCACAATGCTCGACGCGCTGTCCCTGCTGCCCATCGTTCCTGCGGCAGACGTCAAGAACACGAGCTACTGGAACAAGCCGTTCGGAACGGGGCCATTCGAGGTGACGAACTTCGTTCCCGACCAGTCGGTGACCCTCAAGCCGAATCCCCGCTACGCAGGGCGACGTCCGGCAATCACCAGCCTCGACTTCGTCTCGATCACGAATCCCGCTGACCTCACGAGCTACGTGAAGTCCGGGCAGGTGGACGTCGTCCTCCAGGCGCCTCCGAGCCAGGCGTCCCAGCTCTCGGGCCACGGCATCAAAGTGGCGATCGTCCCCTCGTACTCCTACGACTTCGTGTGGTTCAACTGCAGCAAACCGCCGTTCAGCAACCAGCTCGTCCGCCAGGCGATGCTCTACGCGCTGCCGCTGCGGCAGATCATCAGGTCTATCTGGGGAAAGTACGGGACGATCGGCACCGCACCGATTCCGTCAACGATCTTCGGCTACTCGAGGCAGACGCCGTATCCCTACGATCCAGCCAAGGCCAAGCAGCTGCTCGCGCGGGCTGGCTACCCAAACGGCTTCTCGACTTCGCTTATGTGGGAATCGGGGATGGCACCAAACCTCGACACCATGGCCGCGGCCTTCACCTCCGCGTGGTCGCAGATCGGCGTGCACGTCCAGCTCCAGCCGCTTCCCCCCGCGACGTGGCTGTCCAACCTGGATAGCCTCAATTTCTCGATGGACCTGCAGTCGAACACGGACGTCACGGGCGACGCGGACTACACGCTCGGGCGCCTCTACACCGCGACCGCTGATCGGTTCGGGTTCAAGAACGCCTACCTCACCTCGCTGCTTGAGGATGCTCGCAGCTCCGTAAACCCAGCGCTGCGGAAGAAGCTGTACGCGCGAGCGATCTCCTTCATCTGGAAAGAAGCGCTCGGCGTCTTCCCAGTGCAGACGAACAGCATCTTCGTCTGGCGTGACACCGTGCGCGGCGTGACGTTCCCGCCGAGCGGCATCGTGTCGTTCGCGAGCGCCAGCGTACAGAAGTAGTGACAGGGGGGAGCCACGCGCAGGACACCGCGTGGCTCCCCCGCCACCGGCGAGGAGGTAGCGTGGAGCCACAGAGGGCGCGATCCCCTGAGCCAGCAGGCGCGGTACGGTCTCACCGCCGACCGAGCTCTCCAAGCAGGTAGGACCGGTGGTCTTCTCCCCTGCGAACATCGGCGCTCCTCACGCGGTTGGCGACATCGATAGCGTGGATCGCCCAATGCCAGAGCGCGCGCAGTCGAAGGCCGAGGATGGAGCTCTGCTGCGCATCGATGGCCTGAGCGTGTCGGTGTCACAGCAGCCTGGCATGCTCGTCCTCGACGACGTCTCGTTCACGATCGGGCGCGGCGAGTCCGTCGCGCTCGTCGGAGAGTCCGGTTCTGGCAAGAGCACCGTGGCGCTCGCCGTACTCGATCTCCTCCCGGCACCACTCGCGCTCAGCTCTGGCACGATCACGTTCGCGGGCGCGCCCATCGTTCGCCCCGGCCACGCGATCCCCCAAGGGGTACGGGGGAAGCGAATCGGGATCGTCTTCCAGGATCCGCTCGACGCGCTCAACCCCACCATGCGCGTCGGCGAGCAAGTGGCCGAGACGCTCACCGAAGGTGCCGGCATGTCGAGCAGGCAGGCTCGTGCGCGCACCGTTGAACTCCTGGCCGAGGTCGGCATTCCTCAGCCGCGCGACAAGCTCCGGGTGTACCCCCACGAGCTCTCGGGGGGCCAGCGCCAGCGCGTCATGATCGCGATCGCGCTCGCCCTCGAGCCAGATCTCCTCATCGCCGACGAGCCGACGACGGCGCTCGACGTCACGATCCAGCGCCAGGTCATCGATCTCCTCCTACGACTACGGGAGGCGCGGCAGATGGCGATGCTGTTCATCTCCCACGACCTACCTCTCGTGGCCGAGGTGGCGAGCCGAGTCGTGGTCCTGTACGGGGGCCGAGTCATGGAGTCCGGATCGGTCCGCGACGTCTACGAGCACCCTGCAAGCCCGTACACGACCGGGCTCATCGCCGCGTCCACCAGTTTCGACGAGGCGCACCTCGTCGTCGGACGGCCGATTCGCGGATCGGCGCCCAGCCCAGCCGAGGTGATACCGGGGTGTCGCTTCCACCCGCGCTGCGAGCGCGCCGAGGAGGTCTGCGTGCTCGAGCGACCCATGCCGCGGCTGCTCCCTGCGTCACGGTTCGGCGAGCGGCACGAAGCGGCTTGCCACTTCGCCGGGATGCCGGACCGCAAGGAGGCGCATGGCGCCTGAGGCGATCGCGAGCGACAACGTGCTTGAGGCGCACAACGTCCATGTGGTCGTGCGCGACCGGAGTCAGCGGTCCTTCCTGCGTCCGCGCGAGGTCGAGATCCTTGCCGGCGTGTCGCTCAACCTTGGCCGCGGCGAGACGCTTGGCCTCCTCGGCGAGTCCGGGTGCGGCAAGACCACGCTTGCGCGATCGCTCTGCGGCCTCATGCCAATCCAATCCGGCAGCATCACCTTCACGAGCAGCCTCGGCCGTGGCTCACAGCGTCCACCGGTCCTCGCGGTGCAGATGGTGTTCCAGGACCCCTTCGGCTCGCTCAATCCGCGTCGCAGAATCCGGGAGATCATCGCCGAAGGCTGGGAGATCAACCCGCGACTCGTTCCGAGGCATTCCTGGGAGGACAGGCTCCATTCACTCATGCGCGACGTCGGCCTCCCGGCTGAGCACCTCCACCGGTTCCCCGCAGCGCTGTCCGGAGGCGAGAGGCAGCGAGTCGCGATCGCTCGTGCGCTCGCCGTCGACCCGGAGGTCGTGATCTGCGACGAGGCCGTCTCAGCGCTCGACGCGTCGGTCAAAGCGCAGATCATCGAGCTGCTCGCGGAGGTCCAGGCGCGGACCGGTGTCGCTTACATCTTCATCTCGCACGACACGTCCTCGGTGCGACGGCTCTCAGACCGCGTCGCCGTCATGTACCTCGGGAAGATCGTCGAGTCTGGCCCGTCGAGCAGCGTATTCTCGTCGCCCGCTCACCCCTACACGATGGCACTGCTCGCTGCGATTCCGCGGCTTCGCCCGTGGCGCTCGCGGGCGGAGCAGCGTCGCCTCGTCGCCGGCGAGGTCCCCTCCTTCGCCAACCCGCCATCCGGCTGCCGCTACCGCACTCGCTGCTGGATGGCAAAGGAGATCTGCGCGCAGTTCGAGCCACCGGAAGTCGAGGTAGGAGATGGTCACGTCGCCGCCTGCCACTTCGCGACCGCCCAGCAGCCCGTTCCGGCGAACGGGGACACGGTGGCCCTGTGATCGCCTACGTCCTCCGACGCATCGTCTTCAGCGTGATCGTCATTCTCGTCGCCGTCTCGACGATCTTCATTGTCGTCCGGTCGCTGCCCGGGAACCCAGCGCAGCTGCTACTCGGGCCCGACGCGACGCCTGCCGCGATCGCCAGGCTCGCGAGGCAGATGGGGCTCGACCGAGGGATCTTCGTCCAGTACGGCTACTTCCTGCGCGACGTCCTCCACCTCGACTTCGGGAACTCCAGTCAGTTCGGTCAGCCGGCGCTATCCATCGTCATGGCGCGCGTGCCAGCGAGCCTGGAGCTGGCCGGCGTCTCAATGACGATGGTCCTCATCGTCGCCTTCGTTCTGGGCCCACTCCTCGCATGGCGCCCTGACTCAAGGCTTGATCAGCTGGTGAGTGGTGCGCTCATGTTCATCCAGGGCCTGCCGGGTTTCTGGGTCGGGGTCATCCTCCTGCTCGTCCTGGTCGACAACCTCCGGCTCCTTCCACCTGGCGGCAGGTCGAACTGGGAGAGCTTCATCATGCCGGCGATAACGTTGGGATTCCCGTTTGCCTGCGTCCTTGCGCGTCTCACGCGAGATGGCTTCGTCGACGTGCTCCAGAGCGGCTACGTGCGCACAGCACGCGCGAAGGGCTTGTCGGAATGGCGGGTCCTCCGAAAGCACTGCCTGCGCAACATGCTCATCCCGATCGTGACGGTGGGAGGCGTTCAGCTCGGCATGCTCTTCTCGGGAGCGGCGATCGTCGAGACGATCTTCAACTGGCCGGGCATCGGCCAGTCACTCCTCAACGGGATCCTCAACGACGACTATGCGATTGTCGAGGCGGACATCTTCGTCTTCGCGGTCGGCTTCGTCGCCGTGAACTTCATCGTCGACGTACTGTACGCCTACATCGACCCCCGGATACGGCTCGGGAGGAGCTGATGGCAGTTCCCGCGTCAGTCGTCATCACGTCGGATGAAACGCCTGTGCCGGTGCGGCCCCGCCGCTCGCGCGTCGCCAGCAGGCATCGGGCGCGATTCTGGGTCTGCTCGGCGATCGTCCTCGCGTACGTCCTGGCTGCGATCTTCGGCCCGATGCTCACTCACTTCAACGCATCACTCAACAACGTCACCGAGAGCCTCGTTCCGCCTCTCGGCCACAAGGGCCAGTCAGGCTTCCAGCTGCTCGGAACCGACTGGCTTGGAAGGGACATGTTCGAGGAGATGCTGCAGGGAGCACGCACCTCGATCCTCATCGGTGCGACCACTGTCGGCATCGCCGCCGTCGTTGGCACCCTCGTCGGGATCGTCGCCGGAGTACGTGGTGGCGTGATCGACGGCATCTTGATGCGGCTCGCCGACGTTCAGCTGGCATTCCCCTCAATCGTTATGGCGATGCTCATTGTCGGCGTGCTCGGCGTCTCGATCCTCAACGTCGTGCTGTCCCTCTCGCTCGCGAGCTGGGTCGTCTTCGCGCGCGTCGCAAGGGCGGAGGCGGTCCGCGTCCGGGCACTCCCCTTCGTCGACGCGAGTCGCCTCCTCGGCGGCGGCACGATCCACATCATGCGCTCGGCCGTGCTCCCCGCCTGCGTTGCCCCGGTAGGGGTCTACATGACGGTCCAGTTCGCCTTCGTCGTCGTCTCCGAAGCGGCCCTGAGCTTCCTCGGCGTCGGCGTCCCCCTCTCCGACGCGAGCTGGGGGACGACCATCGCGGGCGGTGAGCAGTACCTTGCGACTGCCTGGTGGATCGCGACGTTTCCCGGCCTCGCTCTCGCGATCCTCGTCACCTGCATCAGCATCATCGGCGCGGAGCTCCGCCGAGAGATCGGCCGCGAATCGCCGACGCAGACGGTTCGATGACCTTCGAGGTGGAGGGCGTGAAAATGAGAGCTCGGTGGGCGTACGACAACGTCAAGCTCGAGAGGTTCAACCCACTCGGGAGGATCCTGTCGTTCGATGACTTCGACGAGGGCGTCAACGGCTGGGCAGAGCTGCTCGGCAACTACGACGGTACGAGCAATCTCGACACCGTAGCTCGCCACATGCGCGACTTCAGGCCACCGCAGCTCAGTACCTGCACCTTCTTCGACATCGGCACCCACGGCCCGATGAGCGGTAGCTACGCACTGAAGCTCGCGACCCGGCCCGTCGCGGGCCACACGGCGACAGCCATCAAGCGTCTCACAATGGTGCAGCGCGGCCGCGTGCAATTCGAGACCTACTTCACCTATTCAGCCGAGGCAGCGGTACCCGGCAGCCGTGCAGGCGACGACGGCTGGGACGCAAACGCCCACCCCTCAGAGCGCGAGTTCGGCTGCTTCACCCTCGGGAGCGACCTCGCGGACACCGACGGCGTCCGATACCACTGCGTCATGCGCTACATGAACACGGACCTCGATGGCAACCTCGAGCAGCGATGGCGCTATCCAGTCGTCGTCGAGCCGACACCAAAGGAGATCCTGGAAAGCGGTGACGAGCTCGATCCACTCGCCGACTTCACCGCACCGAACCCGCACGACTGGCGAGCGCTCGACGCTGCACCCCAGCCGCTGTGCTACAACGAGCTGCCTACGAAGGTGAACTGGCACTACCTTCGGTGGACTATCGATACCGGGCGGCGCGCGAACGTCGAACTCCAGCTGAACGACCGAGTCTACGATCTACACCACGTCCCCGTACCTTCGTATGTTCAGCGCTACGAGGCGCTCGACGGCCTGCTGAACCTCTATGTGACCGTGCGGACACACACGGCAACACGTAACTTCCTCTGGCTCGACGCTGCCGTCATCTCGGTCGACTGGTAGGGGGGCGCAGTGCGGTACTCGTACACGGCGGTCATCGAGCGCGGCGCGATAGTTCGGGGCGAGCTCGCCACCGAACCCTTCGAGGTCGGGTGGGCGGACGAGGCTCGCTGGTTCGTCAAGGTTCGCAATCTCGACGACTCGACGCTTGAGATGCGGACGGAGGTGTCGCCGGACGGCCTCGTCTGGGCGCCGCACGAGCAGCCCGGCACCACCGTGACCCGAGCAGGGATGGCGACCTGGCCGGTGCGGGAGTTCGGTCAGTGGCTGCGGCTCCGGCTCGTCTGCGAGCAGGAAGCTGCACCTGAGGTGATGGTGTACCTCGTGTTGAAGGGCTAGGTGCCGATGCCGTGGGCGCGTCGGGCGTACGTCGCGAGCTCGGATTCGATCCATCCTCGCCGCGCCAGCTCGTCGATGAACCGCCGGTAGTTCGAGGCGAGCGCCTCGTTCTCTTCGGGAAGCGGGTCGATCGTCGAAACCTCTCGCACCATGGCAGCAGTCGCCGCGGGGACATCGTCGAAGACGGTTCCGGCGGCCGCGAGGACGCATGCACCGAACGACGTGTCCGGGTGCGCGACCCTCGCAAGCGGCGCGCCGAGCGTGGTTGCCCGGATGGCCGACCAGAGCTCGCTGCGGCTACCCCCTCCGGCGCTCAGAATCGGGGCGACGACCTGCATGCCGAGGTGCCGAAGGTGGTCGTAGGCGAGCCGTTCGACGAACGCGACGCCCTCAAGCGAGCTGCGGAACGACTCGACCTCGTCAGAAGGAGAGCCGAGATCGAAGGCCCTGGCCTGCGGCGCGACGAAGGGGAAACGCTCCCCGGCGCGCAGCAGCGGGTAGCGCACAACGCTTGCCGGCCCGCGCCGCGCTGCAGCCCGCTCGAGGTCCGGAAAGCGGTCCTGCGCGAAAACCGAGAGCGCCTCGCCCCCAGTGTTCGAGGCACCACCAGGCAGCCACCATCCGCTCGGGTGTCGGTGCGAGTAGACCGCTCCGGTGGGATCGGGGTACAGGGCGCCCTGAACGCCCTTCACGACAAGTGTTGTACCCAGCACCGTCACGAACTGGCCTACGTGGCTGGTCCCGCACGCGACCTGCGCGGCACAGCCGTCGGTCATCCCGAGGACTACCTCCGTGCCCAGTGGCAGGCCTGTCTCAAGCGCCGACGACACGCACACGGTGCCGACGACCGACGTCGGCGCCTCGACGTCCGGGAGAACCTCCCGCGCGACGCCCAGTGCGTCGAGCGCCTCCCCGGCCCACTCGCCCCGAAGCGGGTCGTACCCGGTCTTCAGCGAGTTGCTCCAGTCGCTCGGAGTCGGTCTGCCTACGAGCTTCCACACGAGGAAGTCGGCAGCATGGGCAACTCGTAGCGCGCCTGAGATGAGGCCACTTCGCGCCATCCAACCCACCTTCGCCAGGCTGAAGGTTGGAGTGATCGTGAGCCCGAGCGCACGCCACCTCGCGGCACCAGCTTCCTGGGCGATCCTCGCCTCCGTCGTTGCGCGGCGGTCGTCGTACATGAGAGCAGGACCCTCCGGTTCACCGTCTGGCCCAACGAGTACAACCGTCCCCGAGGTCGCCGCGACCGAGATCGCGCGGATTCGCGAGCGCGCTGCGCCGAGGGCGTCGGTCGCCGCGCGGATCGTCGCGCGAGCAGCCGGCCACCACGAGCTCGGGTCCTGCTCCGAGGTGCCAGAAGCCGATCGGACCGGAGCCGGGATCGGCGACTCGGCGCTCGCCATGACCTCGCCCATGACGGTCGAGCACGCCACACGCACGGCGGCCGTGGCCAGGTCGACGCCGACGACGATGGACCCGCTCGCATCGGCGAGCGGGCCGGAGTGTGCACGCGTCACCCTGTCTGCTGCTCCCGCTCTCCAGAGGGCCCCGGCCACGCAGTGATCCGGCCCGTTGGCCACGAGCGAGCGATCTGCAAGCTCGTCTGAACCGCCACTAACCATTGTATCCTGCGATATTCTCACGAAGAGACGTTAAGATTTGCATAGAAACTCCCAAAGGAACAGTTCGATCGTGACAATCCTCAGCGTCGACGCGGGCACGTCGGTCGCGAAGTGCGTCGCCTACGACGACGCCGGCGCGGAGCTGGCGGTGGAGCGCGTCCCGACCACCGCTGAGAAAGGCCCCGGTGGCCGCGTCGAACAGGACATGGAGGGCGTGTGGGGTTCCGTCGCGACAGCGATGCGCAGGGCGCGCGAGGCGGCCGGTGGCAGGGTGGCTCTCGTGACGGTGACGGGGCAGGGAGACGGGGCCTGGCTCGTGGATCTCGGGGGACGCCCAACGGGCCCTGCGCTGCTGTGGAGCGATGGGCGCGCCAACGAGATCGTCGAACGCTGGCGCCAGGACGGTGCGCTCGCGCGAGCCTTCAGGACGACGGGCTGTGCCACCTTCCCCGGGCTTCCGCACGCGCTGCTCGCATGGCTCGCCGCCCACGAGCCCCAGCGCGTCGAGGCCTCGGCCTTCGTCCTCAGCTGCGATGGCTGGCTCTTCCACCGGTTGACTGGCGAGATCGCCTCCGACCTCTCCGACGCCTCGAACCCCTTCCTGGACGCGACCACGCGCACCTACGCGCTCGACCTGCTCGAGGAGCTCGGACTGGGCTGGATCGAGCGCCTCTTGCCACCGCTCGTCGACGACGAGCACCGTCTGTCAGCCCTCACTCCCTCCGCCGCGGCCGATCTCGGTCTCCCGGCGGGAATACCCGTCGTGCTCGCCCCCTATGACGTCGTGTCGAGCGGACTCGGCGCCGGCATGTCGATGGGGAACGTCGCGGCGGCGATCCTCGGCACGACGTTGTGCGTAAGTGCGATTGTCGAGGTCCCAGCCCTCGACGGCCCTCCCGTCGGCCTGCACCTGAGCGGCGGGGTCGGCGAACGCTGGACACGCGCACTGCCGACCCTGTCGGGCGTCGAGGTGCTCGAATGGTTGGCCGGCCTGGTCGGCCGACCGGATGCACCTGCCATCACCGAACTCGCCGCTGCCTCGCCGCCTGGCGCGCGCGAGCTGGCCTTCCTTCCGCACCTCGCTGCTGGCGGCGAGCGGGCGCCCTTCGTCGATCCCGGCGCGTGCGGCGTCCTGGCCGGCCTCCGCCTTGAGCACGAGGCCGCCGACATCGCGCGCGCCGTCCTCGAAGGGCTGACGGCTACCGTGGCCGACTGCGTCGACCTGCTGCCTGCGCGACCCGACGGCCTCGTCCTCGCTGGTGGCGGCTCACGTAGCGACCTGTGGTGCCAGCTCCTCGCCGACCTAACCGGAGTCGTCGTCCGGCGCACCTCCTCCGCTGAGCCCGGCGCGTTCGGTGCCCTCCTTGTGGCGCTCACCGCGAGAGGCGACTTCCGCACCACGGCCGAGGCAGCCGCTGCGCTGATCCGCTTCGACGCGCGCTTCGAGCCAGGGGCAGACCGATCGCCGTACGAAGCCCTGCGCGCGCGCCAGCACGCCCTGCGCGCCTCGGCGCAGGAGGCCGGCTGGTGGCGACAACCTCGCGGCTGGGTTGCACCGCGCTCGTGATGCGAGCTGCGATCCAAGTGGACCGACCGAGAGGAGGCGCCCTGAAGCGGATCCTGGTAGCTGGCGATCACTTCATGCGCCCAGAGCTCATTGAGGACGCGCTGCGCGCGTTGGTGACCGAGCCCGTCGAGTTCAGCACGCTCCTGCTGCCCTGGCCGCACGAGCCGTTCAGGTCCATCGGCGAGGTGAATGAAGCGTCCGGATCAGAGGACGACCTCATCGCCGCGCTGGAAGGTATCGAGATCTGCGTCACGCAGATGGCACCGTTCACCGAGCGCGTCCTCGGGGCGTCGCGCTCGCTCCGGTTCGTCGCGGTCGCTCGAGGCGGGCCGGTCAACGTAAACGTGCCTGCCGCAACGAGGTTGGGGATCGCGATCGCGAGCGCGCCGGGGCGAAACGCGCAAGCCGTGGCCGAATACACCATCGCGCTGATGCTCGCGACGATGCGCCGAATTCCGGCCGTGCACGCAGATCTCCAGCAGGGCGTGTGGCGCGGCGGCGACTACGCGTACGAACGCGCCGGGACGGAGCTCGCGGGCACGACGGTTGGGCTCATCGGGTTCGGCGCTGTCGGGAGCGCCGTCGCACATCTGCTCGCAGCGTTCGGCTCGCAGATCCTCGTCTTCGATCCCTACGTCGACCGATCGTGCTTCACACACGCCTCCGCGGTCGCCGTCGGCCTGGCAGAGCTGCTTGAGCGCTCGCGCGTGGTCTCCCTCCATGCCCGGCTGTCCGAGGAGACCCAGCACATCATCGGCGCGGCACAGCTCGCCACGATGGCCCGAGGCTCGTACCTCATCAACACCGCGCGCGGCGCACTCGTCGACACGGACGCCCTCTGTGCAGCACTCGAGTCTGGGCACCTTGCTGGTGCAGCGCTCGACGTCTTCGACCCCGAGCCTCCTCCACCAGGATCACCGATACTTCGCGCGCCAAACCTGGTTCTCAGCCCGCACCTGTCAGGCGCGAGCAAGCAGACGGCGGAGCGCGCTGCTGCGATCGTCGCGCACGACGTCGCTCGCTACCTCGCCGGCGCGCAGCCGTACAATCTCGTCAACCCCGAGGTGTTCGCGGGACCCGCTGCCGCGGCGCCACGGCGCGCGCCAGACCGCAACCGACCCGCACACGGTTGCAACGGCCGGTAATGAGCCCATCGGCCGCGCCCGCCCCGTGAGGCTCGTCTTCTCTCCTCCACACCCGACAGTAGCCAAGGCTTGAGCCAGGCCCGCGGCACTCCATGACGTTGCGATGCGTCGGGCCTATAGCGCTGCCCACGCCCAGGCTCCATTCCAAGCCATCGAGGCTCCGTACAAGCTCGCCAGCGGCCGCCGACGTGGAAGCGATCGGCTGCTGTCCTGCTTCGCGGTACGACGCTCGCGATTCACCGCGCTGCGACATCGCCGCTCGACTCGGCAACGCGAGTTGAACGGGTCACCGCTGGGCGGTCGAGGCCTCGCCCCCGGCGTCGTTGGGCGCTGCGAGGCTCGTCCCAGGGGCCGGCGGGCCCCGGAACGGACCGAGCACGGCGCGGCAGAACTCGCGGGACGCGTCCGGCGGGTAGACGTTGAAGGCGAGCTCGGTGACGCCCGGAACCTGCGCGAGCGCTGCCACCTTGTCCCGGCAGGCGACCGCGGTCCCGGCGATCGTCAGCTCGAAGAACAGGGACTCCCCGGCGACATCCAGGACCTCCCGGCCGAGCCGCCGCTCGTCCTCCTGGCTCGCCGCGAGCTCGGCGATCCTCGCACGGACGTTCGCGTCGAGCTCCCTGGCCCCCTCGTGCCACGCCGGGGAGCGGGCGAGCACGGCCGCGGCCAGGGAACGGCCGACTTCGGGCAGCACGGCCTCGAGTGCCGCTTCGTCGGTCGGGCCGCAGCCCCCGTGCAGCCAGCCGCAGACCTCGAGCGAGCTCGGGTCCCTCCCGGCCTTCGACGCGGCGTCGCGGACGAGGTCCGCTGCGCTTCGCAGCGCCTCGACGCGAGCTGCCATCGGGACGATGGCACCGTCCGCGAGCCGACCCGCGAGCTCGCAGGTGCGGGGGCCCTCCACCGAGAGCAGGATCGGCACGTGCCGGCGAGGCGGGTCCGGCAGCCGGAAGCGGCGACCGCCGAACTCGACCGGCTCGCCGTCGAGGAGCGCTCGCAGCGTGACGACGCGGCGCTCGAGCTCGGCGAGCGGCGTCGGACGCAGCCCGAGGAACTTGAGCGCGCTGTCGCCCCGGCCGAGGCCGAGGACGACCCGGCCGCCCGACAGGTTGCTGATCGTGGCGATCGCGTTGGCGAGGACGGCGAGGTGCCTCGTCTCGGTGTTCGCGACGGCGACGCCTACCGTGCGCGCCGGGTCCTCGCTGGCCACGAAGGCCATGCTCGCGATCGCCTCGATGCACCGGCCCGAGTCGTAGACCCAGACCCGGTCGAGCGCCTCGGCTCGCGCGACGTCGGCGAGCTCGCGCAGCATCGCGGCGGATCGGGCACGCACGCCCAGGCTCAAGCGCATGGCGGCGCGGCGTCGCGCGGGCAGCCGAAGAGCAGGCGGGCGTTCTCGGAACCGATCAGCGCGCGCTCGCTCGAGGAGAGGTCCAGGCCGGCGAGGCGCTCCCGGTCGCGGAACTTCATCCGACCGCCGGGGTCGTCGTGGGGGTAGTCCGTGGCGAACAGGAACCGCTCGGCCCCGAGGACTGCGATCGCGTCGAGCAGGCCCCGCTCCTCGGTCTCGATCGTCCAGTAGTAGTTCTCCCGGAAGTAGGTGCTCGGAGGACGCAGGTTCTTCGGGCGCAGCCGCTCCGGGTCGACGAAGCGGTCCACGCCCTCGACGGCGATCCCGACGCGCTCGGGAGAGCTGCGCGCCTTCGCTGCCCCTCGCACCGCTGCCGGGGTCGCCTCGTCTGCGTCGTAGGGGACCGAGTAGCCGCCACCGAAGTACTGGTCGAGGTCCTCGACGAGCTGCGGCAGGTACCCGGTGCCGGACTCCGCCTGGACGATGCGCAGCCTCGGGTACCGGTCGAGGAGACCCGTGGTGATCATCGCGACGAGGTTCATCCGTGGCTCGGAGATCGCGAAGAAGTCGAGCCCGTCCGAGAGGAAGCGCGGACAGTTCAGCAGCCGGTGGCCGTGCGACACGTTGTGGATCACGACCGGGAACCCGTGCGCCTCGCACCAGGCGAACACGGGCCAGAACTCCCGGTGCGTCGCGAGCGTGCTCCCGTAGGGGTGGTCGGCCTCCGGAACCGTCTGGTCGAGCGCCACCCCGACGAAGCCGGCCGAGCGTGCCCACTCGAGCTCCTCGAGACAGGACTCCAGATCCTGGAGCGCGACGATCGCGACGCCGGAGAAGCGGTCGGGGTGGCGCTCCACGACCTTGCCGATGGCGACGTTCCAGGAGTGCGCGATCGCGCTCGCGAGGTGGGGCTCGATGAGGTACGACCACCACCCGGAGAACTGCGGCAGCAGCAGCTGGTGATCGACGCCCATGCGGTCGAGGTCGGCGAGTCGAGCATCCACGTCGCTGTCGCCGTCGAGACGCGACCCGCTGCTCGGCCCTGCGGCCGGGAGTGGGGTCGTCCCCGGGACGTAGGGCGGCGCGCCGGGGAAGTCCAGGCCGACCAGGTGACCTCCCTCGTCGAAGGTCGCCGTCGGCGCCGCCTCGCGAAGCTCGGCCGGGACGTAGTCGAACGCGTCCTTCGGGAACACGTGCGAGTCACAGTCGATGAGCACTCGACGTCCTCCTTCCATCCGCCGTCACCGAGCGAGGCCGGACCGGCGAGCCTCGAGGCGGGGACGCTGCCGGCCCGCCGGCCACTCCGGTACCCGGCGCGGGTGGCGCCCGGCGCCTCGTTGCCGCCCGCCCGCGCTCGAGCGGGGTGGCCTCCCGGCGCGCGTCGGCCGCGGCCGTCTCCGGCGCGGCCGAGTCGCGGACGTCGGGCGCCACGGGCACGGCGTCCTCGCCCCGGCGGCGCATCGGGCCGGTCCTCTCGCGCTCAGGGCGCGGCGGGTCGTGCGATCCCCGAGGCATTGTCGGAGAGGATCCTCGCCTTGCTGGCCGTCGGCAGGTCGCTGTGGAGGATCTCGGCGAGCGAGTACGGGAAGCAGAAGGGCTTCGGGACGACGGCGTAGTCGCTCCCGAACACGAGGCGGTCGTCGCCGTTCGCCTCGACGAAGCGCTCGACGAGGTTGCCGTAGGAGGAGAGCACGGCGGTGTCGAGGACGACGTTGCGGTGCGAGCGGGCGAGCTCGATCATGCCCTGGCCGTGGTGCGGGCTCGACAGGCCGTCGAGCACGACGAAGGTGACGTCCGGGAAGTGCCCGCAGAGCCGGCTCAGCCGCCACGGCGCCTCGAGGAGGGACGAGGCGACGACGTGGACGAAGAAGACGTCCACGCCCGCGGCGCAACAGACCTCGACGGCCCGCACGGTTGCGGGCGAGTCGAGGAACTCCCCGAGGAACAGGTGGTGCCAGGCGATGCCCTGCAGGCCGAGCTCGCCGGCACGACGCACCTGCCCGAGCGTGGCGCGCTCGCTCGCGCCGAGCTCGACGGTGCCGATCCCGACGGGGAAGCGCTCCCGGTCGATCTCGCAGTACGAGGCGACCCGCTCGTTGAGCCGGTCAGCGCTGGCTCGGGCCGAGCCGAGGACCGGCGGCAGCAGGAAGGCCGCGTCGATGCCGAAGCGGTCCATGAAGCGCCGCCGGGCGCAGGCGTCGGCACGGTCGTCGTCGGCGTCATCGCTCAGGTGCTGGTGGACGTCGACGACTCGGTAGCCGGTACCGTCCGGGTCGACCGCTCGACGCGCCGGCAACTCGCCAGCGCGCACCGTGCCCGTCGCGCCTCGGCCCGCGCCGTGCGCCACGCCGCGGGCGCGGCCCGCGTCACCCGGGGATCCAGGCGACGCCATCGGCGAGCACGGTGCAGCCGGGCACCTGCAGCGGGCCGGGCACCACCGTCACGCACACGCAGGGAGGGTCGTGCGGGATGGCCTTCTTGACCGCGCCGTAGACGGCGTAGGCGTCGCCCGGCTCGGTCACGAACGCCCGCAGCCGCAGCAGGTTGCGCAGCGACGACCCGGCAGCCTCGCACGTCTCGTCCAGGCGCTCGAGGATCTCCGCCATCTGGACACCTGCCGGCCGGCGCGGGCCCGGTCGCTGCGGGTCGCCGGCGACCGCCTCGGAGATCCACAGGAGGTCGCCCGCGCGTACCGCCTCCGACTCGTGCCCGAGGACGCCCCGCCCCGTCGAGATGGGGACGGCGTCGATGCCGAACCCCGGGCGCAGGAAGCGGTACTGGATCTCCATCTTGCACGCTCCCTGCGCCTGCCCCTTGGCGCCCTCCTGGCGCGGCGTGCCCATGCCCCGCACCGGCACGACGGTGCGCGAGGGTGCGAACTCGCCGAGCGTCTCGCGCCAGACGAGGTCGAACTCGTAGAGGTCCTCGAGGTCGGTCAGGTAGAGCGTGTAGTTGACGACGTGGGAGACGTCGGACCCGACGGCGTCGAGGCGCCGCTTGAGGACGCGCGCGCCGTACTGCGCCTCCTGCCGGATCTCGCTCCCCCACCAGATCCAGTCCGGCGCGCGCGCCTCGGGGTGGATGCCGGTCTGGTAGTCGATCGGGTAGTAGGTCGCGAAGCCGTAGGGGCCGCCGGTCACGATCTCGGCGAAGCCGAGCGAGGGGTTCCCCCGGTCCCCGGCGACCGCGGGATGGCCCTCCTCGCCGGGTCGAGCGGAGACGAACTGCTCCTTGACGATGCCGCGCGCCGGATCGGGCACGAGGGCCATGCCCGTCGTGCTCACCACCGCGCCCGGCGGGAGGTAGTGGCCCGCCTGGATGAGCAGGCTGCCGGGACGGTTCTTCTCCATGAAGCCGGGCCCGCGGGCGACCTGGACGTAGCCGTCGGCGTGGGCCTTCAGCTCGATGTACTGCTCGAGCTGCACGATGTCGTCGATCGAGGAGTCGAGCGCCTCGAGACCCTCCCGGTAGCGCTCGAAGATGTAGCGCGTCTGCGCACGCACGACCGCCGAGGGCGATGCGTGGTAGGGAGGCGGGACGCTCACCTCCGCGGGGATCCCGCCCGTCTCGTCGAAGGCGGTGCTCGCCAGGAAGATGAAGTCCCCGCCGCCCGCCAGCCGAGAGGTGTAGATGCCCCCGGCGTCGACGGTGCCGACCACCCGACGTCCGCGCCGAGGACCAGGCGTCTCGCTCATCGTCGTCCCTCTCCTCCTCGTTCCCGCCGAGCCCGGGCGATCTCGCGCCTCATCACGAGCCGGTCCTCGGCCAGTACAGGTCCTGCTCGGCGAAGAGCGCCGGGGTGCCGCCGGTGTGGACGAACACCACCAGGTCGTCGGCGTCGAGCAGGCCGCGGCGCCGGTCACCGAGGACCGCCGAGAGCGCCTTGGCGGTGTAGACGGGATCGAGGATGATGCCCTCGGTCCGCGCCGCGAGCGAGAGCGCCTCGGTGGACAGCTCCGTCGGCCTGCCGTAGCCCTCGCCGAGGTAGTCGTCGCTGACTCGCAGGCGGTAGGGCGGGACGGCGACGCCGAGCAGGGCGGCGGCCTCCCCCACGAGTGACCGCACCTGGGCGACCTTGTCCGGCACCCCGCGCGAGATGGAGACGGCGACGACCTCGGTCGCGAGCCCGCCGAGCGCGAAGCCGAGGGCGAGGCCGGCCACGGTCCCGCAGGATCCGGCGGCGCTGTAGGCGGCACGCGCCGAGATGCCGAGCTCGGCGCACTGCTGGGCGATCTCGAGTCCGGCCTTCACGTACCCGAGGACCCCGCGGCCGTTCGTCCCGCCGGAGGGGATGACGTACGGCCGGCGGCCCTCCTCACAGAGGGCCTCGGCGATCTCCTCCATGCGTTCGACGCTCGACTGGCCCGGCTTCGGGAAGGTCCAGGTCGCACCGAGCAGGCGGTCGAGGACCATGTTCCCCTGCTCGACGAGGATGGGCTCGCCGTTGAAGACGAGGCGCGCCTCGAGCCCGCAGGCCGCAGCCGCGGCGGCGGTCATGCGGCAGTGGTTCGACTGCGCGCCGCCCATCGTGATGAGCGTGTCCGCTCCCTCGGCGAGCGCGTGGCCGAGGTGGAACTCGAGCTTGCGAGCCTTGTTGCCACCGAGCGCGAGGCCGGTCTGGTCGTCCCGCTTGATCCACAGGTCGACGCCCGCGGCCGCCGAGAGGCGCGGCGCGCGCACGAGCGGCGTCGGCACCATCGCGAGCGGGTGCTGCGGCAGCTTCGCGAAGTCCACCGCCGCCAGGTCCGCCGTCATCGCGGCCCCCGGCTGCAGCCCGCCCGGCGACGCCGCGGGCTCGCTTCTGGCGGGCGAGCCTCGCCGATCGCGGACATCAGCGCGCCACCCGCGGCCCGCCGCGGCGCGCCTCCTCCTCGGCGCCCTCGGCGGTGTGCTCGTTGCGGGCACGGATGTCCTCGAGGTCCTCCGGCTGCATCGAGGCGAGCCAGTGCGCGTGCTTCTTCGACGCCGGGAGCGCGATGTAGAAGAACAGGATGTGGTCCTCGCCTTCGGGCACGGCCAGGCTGACCCTCGTGCCCGACGGGATGTACACGAGGTCCTTCGGCCCGAGGCGCTCGTCCCACGACGCGCCGCTCGGCCGGTCGAGCGCCTGGACCTCGGCGTGCCCCTCGAGCACGACCCAGAACTCGTCGTACCAGAAGAAGGTGCTGAACCCCTGGCCCCGCGCGACCTTCGTGTAGCCCGCCCGGTAGTCGAGGTCGCGGTGGGTGACGAACCTCCGCATGCCGCTGCCGGCCTGGAACAGCCCCGGCAGCGTCCGCTCTTCGCCGGTCTCCACCTCGTCCGCGCTCGCCGTGATCTTCTGGAACTTCTGGGTCGACACCGGAGGCACTCCTCTCCTCGTTCCCGCTCTGCCGCACGCGCCCCCCTAGCGGGAGCGCGCGTCCTCCTCCTTCGGGCCCGTGGCGACGAACTCGCCGTAGCCCGGGCTCCCGACGACCTCGCGGTGCGCCATGACCACGCGGCCGCGCACGATCGTGTACTCGGGGACCCCCTTCACCTTCAGCCCCTCGAGCGGGGTGAAGCCGATCTTCGAGAACACCGGGTAGCTCTCGCCGAGCACGGCCTCGCGGTCCAGGTCGACGAGCACGAAGTCGGCGTCCGAGCCAACACGCAGCGCACCCTTTCGCGGGTACAGCCCGATGTTGCGGGCGGGGTTGACCGCTGACAGCTCGACGAAGCGCCGCAGCGAGAGCCTCCCCTCGTTCACGCCGGTGAGGAAGATGGACGCCCAGTGCTCGCAGAGGGGGTAGCCGGCGACGACCGAGTCGAAGGCGTCGACGCGGCAGTGCTCGTGCTCCTCCCTCGTGTGCGGCGCGTGGTCCGAGCCAATCAGGTCGATCGTCCCGTCCTCCATCGCCTGCCAGTTGGCGGCGACGTCCTCGTCCCCCTGCAGGCCGATCGGGTCGATCGGCACGACGGCCCACGGGTTCGTCTCCGCCACGAAGGGGTACCCGTTTGCCTTGAGCGCACGAGCGATGCGCAGCTGCGGCCTCCCCTGGATGTGCAGGATCCGCAGCCTCGCTCCGACCGCCCTCGCGAGGATGGCGAGCGTCGCGATGGCCGTCGTCTCCACGACGTCGTCGTCCCCGTACGTCGCGTCGGACCAGGCGGCGAGGTCCCGCCTGCCCTGCGCCTGGCGGGCCGCGACGCGCTGGTCCCAGAGCATCTGGTTGTGCGGGTGGACGACGGTCATGAGCCCCGTCCGCGCGATGGCGCGCATCGTCTCGAGGATCTCGCCGTGGTCGGTGATGGAGATCTCCCCGCGGTAGGGGTAGTGGGCAGCCTTCATGAAGAACTTGAAGCCCGGGCACCCGGCCTCGGCGAGGCGAGGGATCTCCTCGAGGCGCGTCGGCGACGCCCAGTGGTTGAAGTCGACGTACGACTTCGCCTTGGCGAGCTCGTTCTGTGCATGGAAGCGCTCGAGGGTGTTCGGCGGCGGCTCGAGGTTCGGCATGTCGACGAACATCGTGATGCCGCCGGCTGCCGCGGCGCGCGAGCCGGTCTCGAAGTCCTCCTTGTACTCGTAACCCGGCTCCCGGAAGTGGACGTGGGTGTCGATGAGGCCTGGCAGCACGAGGAGGCCGCTGGCGTCGATGTCGACCGGCGCGGCCGGCGCCGTGCCCGCCTTCGCGAGGCCGACGATGCTCGGCCCCTCCACGAGGACGTCCGCGGGCGTCAGCTCCCCATCGGAGAACACCCGCCCGTTGCGAATCACGAGGTCGACCACGCTCCACCACCCTCTCAGTCGTCGTCCGTCGCCGGGTCGCTGCCCGCCGATCGCACCGGCCGGCGTGCCATCAGCGCGCCATCGTTTGCCACGGCGCGTAACGCCTCGGGCCGAGGCTCGGCCCGATCACCTCCTCGAACGCGCGCAGCTCCGGCTCCGGGTACTGGAACGTCCAGCACGGGTAGAGGTAGAGGTTCTCGCACCCGAGGCGCTCGAGGTCCCTGATCCGGTCCCGCACCTCCTCCGGCGTGCCGACGACGGCCATGCGGTCGGCCATCGCCTCCTGCAGCTCGTAGGGGATGACCTGGCAGATGCGGACCGCCGCCTCCCAGTCGAGGATGTGGATCTCCTCGGGGTACAGGCGCCGGAGCGCCCGGTGCACCGCCCGCACCGCCTCGCGCAGGTCGTCGGTCAGCTCGAAGTCGATGTGGTTCTTCTTCAGCCACTCGTCGGCGCGCGGGCTGTCGAGCACCGCAGGGAGGTTCGGGCTCCAGGACCGAACCGCCTCCTCCCTCGTGTCGCGGACGAGGCAGCGCATCTGGTACCACTCGTGGATGGCGCGAGGCTCCCGCTCCGCGCGCGCGGCGCCGTCGGCGACCCACCGCCGCGCCTCGCCGATGTCCTCCTCGCTCGGCCCCGCGCACAGCAGGACGCCGTCGCAGAGCTCCCCGGCGAGGCGACCGGTGAGCGGGCCCCCGACGGCGAGGTAGATCGGGACGGGGGGCCCGCCCCCGAGGTACATCTTCGGCGCGAAGCCCTCGTCGAAGTAGGGCCGCCGCTCCCCGCCAGGCTCCGCGATCCCCTCAGAGGGCTCGAAGTCGCAGGGCTCCCCGGCCAGCAGGGCGCGCAGCCGGGTGATCGCCTCGCGCATCTCGCCCACCCGCAGCTGCGGGAGCCCGACGGCGCGGCTCGCCGAGCCCCCGCGGCCGAGCCACAGCTCGAAGCGGTCCGGACCGAGCTCCTGCACGGTCTTGGCCGCCGACGCGATGACCGAGACGTGGCGCGGCCCGGGGCAGGTGAGCGCCGGGTGCACGCGCAGGGTCTGCGTCGCCTGCAGGACGTGGCTCATCACGACGTAGGCGTCGCGCAGGTACAGCTGGGAGTCGACGAAGCCGACCCCCGAGAACCCCGCACGCTCCGCACGGACGCAGAAGTCCACGGTCGCGGCCACGGACCCGCACGGGGGGACGCGCAGGTCTACGCGCACGTCTGCCCGTCGCCCACGTCGCCGGCTCGGCTCCCGTCTCCTGCGGTCATGACTTCCCGGGCAGGTACGCGTTCGTGTACAGCTCGCCGGGCGTGACGGCCCTCGCACCCGGGATGCCGCCTCGCCGGAAGAGCGCGAGCGACTGGCGCACGAGCGTCGAGTTGAACCAGCCGTAGCCGTGCAGGTCGAAGTCGAGCACGTTGCCCTCTCCGGCCGTGACCTGGATCTGGTGGGCGACGACGGTCGGGTTCAGCGACGGCTGCGCGTCGAGCGTCGCCCGCACGGCAGCCGAGGTGTGCGAGCGCATGTACAGCTCGGCGCCGACGAGGGCCTTCAGGAACCGGCGCACGACGCCCGGCCGGTGCGCCAGGGTCGCGTCGCTCGCCACGACGACGTCGTCGTAGGGGTTGACGCCGAACTTGGCGAAGGGCAGGACGCTCAGCTTCTCGCCGAGCTTCGCGGCCTCCGCGCTGCTCACCCAGTAGGACTCGTTCAGGAAGCACGGGATCACGTCGACCTCGCCGTTGAACAGCGCCGAGACGTACAGGGACGCTGCGATGTTCTCGGGGTGGATCGAGTTCACCGGGACGTGGTTGATCCGCAGCAGGACCGGCGTGAAGACCTGCGTGGTCGACCCCTGCGGCAGGGCGATCGTCAAGCCCTTGAGCGACGCCGGCTTCGTGAGCTTGTGCTTGCTCGCGAGCGCGCACACCGCCATCGCGGTGTGCTGGTACCAGAGCATGATCGCCTTCACCTTCGCGCCCGCCTGGATGGCGGCGGGCAGCAGGCTGAACGACGTCAGGGCGAAGTCGACCTTGCCGGCGATCACGTTCGTCAGCCCCGTCGCCGCGACCTGGCCGGGGATGATCGTGACGTCGAGGTGCTGGCGCGCGAAGAAGCCGTCGTACTTCGCGACGAAGAACGCGGCCTGCGTCCCGTCGAAGGCGAAGTTCGTCTGGACCGTCACGCTGGCGGTCGGCACCGCCCTCGGCGCCTTCCCGGCGGACGCCTTCGGCGCCCTCGTCGCGTAGGCGCCGCTCGAGACGCCGAGGACCACCCCGAGCGCAACGGCCATCGCCGCTGCGAAGCGACCCCTCCTCGCCGGTGACATCTGGCTCACCTGTGACATCTGGCCCCCCTTTCCCCTGCTGACCTGTGCGAGCTCGGCTGGCCTCCGGTCAGTCCAGCCCGACGTTCACGCGCCTCGCGCCTGGCGACGGCTCGTCCGCCGGCAGCCCTCTGGACGCAGGCCCCGGGCGCACCTCGAGCAGCCGGCGGATGTGACCGGCGACGCGCGCGAACTCGGGATCCGCGAGGACCGAGAGGTCGCGCTGGCGCGGCAGGTCGACGTCCAGCTCCGCCGCGATGCGTCCCGGGCGCGCGGTCATCGCCACGACGGTGGTCCCGAGGAGGACGGCCTCGGGGATGCTGTGGGTGACGAGGACCGCCGTCTTCTCCGTCTTCAGCCACACGTCGTGCAGCTGCATGCCCACCTGCTCGCGCGACATCGCGTCGAGCGCCGCGAAGGGCTCGTCCAGGAGGAGCACCTGTGGGTCGGTGATGAGCGCGCGGCACAGCGCGACGCGCTGCTGCATCCCGATCGAGAGCTCGTGCGGGTACGACGTCTCGAATCCGGCGAGGCCGACGTCCGCGAGGAGCGCCTTCGCCCGCTCCTCGACCTCGACCGGCATCCTGCCCTTGCGGCGGCGATCCTCGATCTCGACGGGGAAGAGCACGTTCGCGAGCACCGACCGCCACGGAAGCAGGACCGGCTTCTGGAAGACGATCCCGAACTTCGCGCTGACCGGCGCCCCCTCGGCGTCGACGAAGGCGACCGACCCGCTGCTCGGCTCGAGGAGGCCGGCGATGATGCGCAGCAGGGTCGTCTTGCCGCAGCCGCTCGGCCCGACGATCGAGACGAACGAACCCGGCGGGACGCGGAAGGACACGGCCTCGAGGGCCGTCAGGGTCCGCCCGCGCTGCGCGAAGCTGCGCGAGATGCCTCGAACCTCGATGCCGCAGCCCACCTTCGGCGGCTGCTGGTGCAGGACCCGCATCGCCCCTACTCCCGTCCGGCCTCGATCGGGAACTTCCGGACGACGAGGCGCTCGAGGGCGATGGCGATGGCGTAGAAGAGGCCCGTCGCCACCGTGACGAAGAAGATCGCAGCGAGCGTCAGGGGCGTCTGGAGGTTCTGGCTCGCCGAGAGGATTACGAAGCCGAGACCCTTCTGGGCGGCGATGAACTCCGTGATGATCGCCCCCAGCATCGCGAAGGGCACCGCGATGCGCAGGCCGGTCGCGATCGACGGGATCGCCCAGGGGACACGGATCTTCCGGTAGAGCTGCCACTTCGTGCCGTGCAGGCCGCGCACGAGGTCGACGTACTCACGCTCGACCGTCCGCAGGCTGCGCGCGGTGTTCATGAAGATCGGGAAGAAGCAGATGCTCACGACGGTCGCGATCTTCGAGGTCACGCCGAGGCCGAACCAGATCACGATGAGCGGCGCGACCGCGACCTTCGGGACGGCCTGGAGGGCGATCACGGTCGGCAGCACGGTGACGCTCGCCCAGGTCCAGTACGCGAGGACGAGCGCGAGGGCGACGCCGAGCAGCAGGGAGATGCCGAGGCCGACGAGGCTCTCGTAGCTCGTCACCCACGTGTTGGTGAGCAGGAGGTGCGGCTGGGTGACGATCTCGTGCCACACCTCCGTCGGCGTCGGCAGCACCACGCTCGTCGTGTGCGACCACCGCACGGCGTACTGCCAGATCACCAGGACGGCCGCGACGTAGACGACGAAGATGGCGGACCTCGTGGCGACGGTGCGCCGCAGGCGCCCCGTCTCCGCCTCGACGAGCGCGACCGCCGGCGGCGCCGAGCCCTCGTCGCGAACCTCGCCCGCCTCGCCTAGCGCGGAGGGCACGCCTTCTCCTCCGACGACGGTGTGGCGGGCCTGGCAGCGCTCCGAGCGCCGCGCCGAGCGCACGACGAGGTCGGCGCCGCGCCGAGGAACCCATCGCTACGAAGCGGTCCCCAGCCACCGGGGCTGGGCGCTTCCCATCGTGGCCTGCCTCGGTCCTCGGGAGCCAAGCTGCCGAGCCTCCCCCGCGAGGAGCCTCCTCAGAGACGCCCCCTCGCGCCGTGCCCCCCACTGGCAAAGTTTCACGGTACCGGCGATCTCCTGCGCTGTCAAGACGAAACGTTCCGTCTTGCGACGACGCGAGCGGGCCTCGTCAGCGCCAGCGCGGCCGCCCCGGGCGCTGGGCGCGCGCCGCGCGAGCTGAGCGCGTGCTTCCATCGGGGCAGACGAAGGAGGGCCGGGCCGTCAGCACGAGATGGGAGCGCAGCCTCGCGGCCCTCGCGGCCGGTGCCCTCGCCGGGTCCCTCGCGGCCTGCACCGCCTCGCCCTCGGCGAGGCCGGTTCCGAGCACAGTGGCACCGAGCACGGTGGCACCGAGCACGGCGCCGAACACGAGCGGGCCGGCGCGATCTCGCCGACCGGGCACGCCACCGCACGTCATGGTCCTCGTCATGGAGAACCGCTCCTACGGCGAGGTCGTCGGGAGCCCGAGCGCGCCCTACGAGACGCGCCTCGCCCGCCGGTTCGAGGTCCTCACCGACTACTACGGGATCGGCCACTACAGCCTCGACAACTACCTCGCGCTCGTCAGCGGCCGCTTCTTCCCCTGGGCGACGGCGGACTGCCAGCCCGGGCCGGGCTGTCGCGCGAGCGGGCCGAACCTCGCCAGCCAGCTCGATGCGGCGTCGATACCCTGGGCCGCCTACATGGGCGGGATGGCAGGAGACTGCAGGGAGGCGAACAGCCCGGGCGCGCTCCCCGCCTACGGGGTGCGGCACGACCCGTTCGTGTACTTCCCCGCCGTCGTGCGCGCCGACTGCGCGAAGATCCGGCCCTCCTCGAGGCTGCTCGCCGACCTGGACAGCTCGGCACCGCCGGACTTCGTCTGGTACAGCCCGCAGATCTGCCACGACGGCGGCGGGGACGAGCCGTGCGCGACGGTCGCCGCCGGCGACCGTTTCCTGGCGCGTGAGCTGCCCGCCATCGAGGCGACCCGCTGGTACCGCGCCGGCGGGGTCGTCGTCCTCACCTACGACGAGGGCGACAGCGCCGGTCAGGGCCTCGGCGAGCACCTCAGCGGGCAGGGAAACCACGTGCCGACTCTCGTGATCTCACGCGCGACCGAGGGAGCTGGGGCCTTGCGCAGCTACGTCAACCACTTCGGGCTCCTCGGGAGCATCGAGGCCGCCTACGGGCTCGCGTGCCTCGCCGAGGCGTGCGACGCGTCGAACGGCCGCGTCGCCCTCGTCCCCCGCCCGTAGGGAGGTCAGGCGCGCCGGAGCTCCGCCTCGAGGTGGAGCCCGAGGCGATGGCCGACGGCCGCCATCTCGAGCCGATAGGTGAGGACGTCCCCGTCGACGCGCACCGTCCTTCTGACCTGGTCGACAGCCTTCGCGCTCGAGGTGCGCCCGACGAGGCGGCTCGAGAGCGACAGCGTGGTGCCCTCCAGCGTCCCCTCGTCCACCTCGACGAGCCCGGTCGGCTGGGCGACGACGAGCTCGACGGCGCGTCCCGCGCAGCGCAGGTAGCCGACCTCGGCGTGCAGCGGCCGGCCGTCGTCCTCGGCGAAGGTCTCCTGGCGGTACGAGAGGAAGGGCCGCCCGGCGTGGGAGAACGCCACCTCCTCGCGGTAGGCGAAGGGTGCCACCGTCGGGTACCGTCCCCGCCCGGTCCCCGACCACGTCCCAAGGAGGAACCCGAGGGCCTCGACCGCAGGGTGCACGCGCACGGCGCCATGATCGCCCGGCCGCGCTGCGCCCGCCAGCGGCGCCCCGGCCCTCGACCGGCGCCGGACCCGGCGCGAGGATGGGTGTGTCGCCGGTCGGCGACCCGGCGCGAGGAAGGTGGCCACGAGTGCGCGACGAGCCGTGCTTCGTCATCGTCGGCGCGAGCCTCGCCGGTGCCAAGGCGGCCGAGACGCTTCGCGCCGAGGGCTTCGAGGGGCGCGTCGTCCTCGTCGGCGAGGAGGAGGCCCGCCCCTACGAGCGACCGCCGCTGTCCAAGGACTACCTGCGCGGCGAGGCCGGGCGCGACAAGGTCTACGTGCACGACGCCTCCTTCTACGACGCACACGAGATCGAGCTGCGTCTCGGCACCTCGGCGAGCGCGCTCGACCTCGACGGGCGCGAGGTCGTCCTCTCCGGCGACGAGCGCCTCGGCTTCGACGCCCTCCTCCTCGCCACCGGGGCCGCGCCGCGTCGCCTGCCGGTCCCCGGCGCCGACCTGCCCGGCATCCACTACCTGCGGGACCTCGCCGACGCCGACGCACTGCGCGAGGCGATTCGCGCCGCCGAGCGCGTCGTCGTCGTCGGGGCGGGCTGGATCGGCTGCGAGGTGGCGGCCTCGGCCCGCCAGATGGGCGCGCCCGTCACGATGCTCGACGTCGCGGCGCTCCCGCTCGAGCGCGTCCTCGGACCCGAGCTCGGCCGCTTCTACCGCGACCTGCACGCATCGCACGGCGTCGACCTGCGCCTGTCGACGGGCGTCGAGGAGGTCGTCGGCACCCGACACGCCGAGGGCGTGCGCCTGAGCGGCGGGGACGTCGTCCGCGGCGACGTCGTCGTCGTGGGCGTCGGCGTCGCGCCGCGCACCGAGCTCGCCCGCTCGGCCGGCCTCGCCGTCGACAACGGCATCCTCACCGACGAGCACCTGGCGACCGCAGCGACGGGGGTCTTCGCCGCCGGCGACGTCGCCAACGCCTGGCACCCCGTCCTCGACCGGCGCGTCCGCCTCGAGCACTGGTCGTCGGCGCTGCACCAAGGTCCCGCCGCGGCGCTCGGGATGCTCGGCAGGCACGCCCCCTACACGCGCCTCCCCTACTTCTTCTCCGACCAGTACGACGTCGGGATGGAGTACTCCGGCCTGGCCCGTGACTGGGACGAGGTCCTCGTGCGCGGCGAGATGTCCGACGGCGCCTTCATCGCCTTCTACCTGAAGGACGGCCGCGTCGCCGCAGGGATGAACGTCAACGTCTGGGACGTGGCCGACGACATCGCCGCCCTCGTGGCGAGCGGACAACCCGTCGCGCGCGACGCGCTCGCCGACCCCTCCGTCGAGCTGGCCTCCCTCGTCCAGGCCACCTCGCCCTGATCGCGCCCGGACGCCGGGCAGCAACGGCGCGCTACCGCTTATTTCGGGCGTAGACTGAAAATTCGTGGACGCGGCGTCGGACGAGTGGCAGCGGCAGGCGCGCGCGCTCGGCGAGCCCACCCGCTACCGGCTGTTCCGCTACATCGCCGAGGCCCACCAGCCCGTCGCCGTGCTCGAGCTCACGAGCTTCGCTCGCCTCAACCACAACGCCGTGCGCCAGCACCTCGCGGTGCTTCGCGACGCCGGTCTCGTGCTCGAGGAGCTCGAGCGGCGGAACCGGCCCGGCCGCCCGCGCCTGCTGTACCGACTCCACCCCGAGGCGGCGGGGCGCTTCGGGACCCCCGGTGCCTACGTCTGGCTCGCGACGCTGCTGAGCGAGGCCGTGCGCCGTCGGGAAGGAGCCCGGGCGGCGGGCCGGCGCGAGGGCCTGCGCCGCGCCCGCGCCCTCGGCCCGAGCGAGGACCCGGCGCGCCTGTTCGAGGAGGAGATGGTCTCGCGCGGCTTCCGTCCGCTGCGGCGCGACCGCGGTCAGCTCGTCGAGTTCGTGCTCGGGCGCTGCCCGTTCGCCGCCGTCGCCGAGGGGGACCCCGAGACGGTCTGCCAGCTCCACCTCGGCCTCGCGGAGGGGCTCGCCGAGGGACTCGGTCGCCTGCGCATGGAGCGGCTCACGACACGCGATGCGCGGCGAGCAGGCTGCCGTGTCGTCGTGCGCCGCGCCGGCGCGGAGGACCTCGAGCCGGCGCGAGGGACGTCCGGGCGCGCCTGACCGCTGCCAGCGCCGCGAGGTCGGCCTCGGGTCGGCCTCGGGTACCCGTGCCACGACCCGGGGGGGGAGGCGCTCGCCTCGCCGTGGGCGACATGCTGCGGTCTCGAGCTGGCAGGCCCCCGAGCGCCGTTGACCCGGCCGGAGCGGGGCGAGCATAATAAAACCGACTTTCACGATGCGAACTTCGGGTCGGCGCGGACTGCCGGCCCCGTCGCGCCGGGCGCAGGGAGGGGAGCGTGGGGCCGCAGGAGCGGGCAGCTGCAGGGCCGGGCGACCTCGGCCTGGCCGGCCGCCGGGCGCTCGTCGCCGGGGTGGGCGGCATCGGGGCGGCGTGCGCGCGTCTGCTCGCCCGAGCCGGCTGCGACGTGGCCCTCGCGGACCGCGACGCGGAGCGATTGAAGGCGCTCGCCGCGGAGCTCGGGACCCTCGGCGCCGGTGTCGCGACCTTCGCCGGGGATCTCCGCCAACGTGCCGACTGCCGCGCCGCGGTCGCGGCCGCGTGCGCGCAGCTCGGCGGGGTCGACATCTGCGTGCACGCCATCGGCGTCAACTACCGGCTCCCGGTCCTCGAGATCGACGAGGCCCAGTGGGACGACATCCTCGCTGTCAACCTCTCGAGCGCCTTCTTCCTCGGTCAGGCGGCCGGCGAGGCGATGCGGGGGTCGGGCGGCGGTCGGATCATCTTCGTCTCCTCGGTCTCGGGGCTGCTCGCGCACCCGCACCACGCCCCCTACGCGGCGACGAAGGGCGGGCTCAACCAGCTGCTCAGGGTGATGGCGCGCGAGTGGGCGGGCGAGGGGATCACCGTCAACGCCGTGGCACCCGGCTACGTCGAGTCCGACCTCACCCGCGAGTACCTCGAGCGCGACGGGCACCGGCGCGAACTCGAGTCGCTCGTGCCCGCGGGCCGTCTCGGGACTCCCGAGGAGGTCGCCGGGCCGGTCGCCTTCCTCGCGTCCCCGCTCGCCAGCTTCGTCACCGGCCAGATCCTCTACGTCGACGGAGGGAGGACGCTCGTCTGATGGCCGCGCCAGGATCCACCGCGTCCACCGACCCCGCCGAGCCCCCCGCGTTCCCCCGCTTCGCCGGCCGGTGGGTGATGGTCACCGGCGCCGGCACCGGCTTCGGGGCGGCGCTCGCGCGCCGCGCCGCGGCCGAAGGCGCCGACGTCGTCGTGCACTACAACCGCTCGGCCGAGGGCGCCCGCCGCACGGTCGCTCGGGTCGAGGCCACCGGGCGCCGGGCGGTCCTCGTCCAGGGCGACCTTCGCAGCTGGGACGACATCCGGCGCATGGCGGACGAGGCGTGGGGCGCGTCGGGCGGCATCGACGTGCTCGTCAACAACGTCGGGGACATCGCGACGGACCAGATGTCGTGGCGGGACATCGACGAGGCGGTGATCGACCGCGTGCTCGCCGTCGACATCAAGGGGACGATGCTCATGATCCACGAGCACGGCACGAGGATGCTCGAACGCGGCCGGGGCAGCATCGTGAACATCGGCTCGACGGTCGTCGTGCGCGGCAGCCCCCGCGCCCCGCAGTACGCGGCCGGCAAGTACGGCATGCTCGGGCTCACGAAGTCCTACGCGGCCGCCTTCGCGCCGACCGTGCGGGTGAACGCCTTCGGCCCCGGGTTCATGGCCACCGAGTCGACGCTCGGGCGCGAGGACTGGCTGAGCGGCCGGCGCGAGCGGGTCCTCAGCCAGACGCCGATGGGGCGAATCCCCGGTCCCGACGAGCTGGCGGCCGCCGCGCTGTGGCTCGCGAGCGACGAGGCAGCCCACATGACGGGCAACTTCGTCATGTGCGACGGCGGCTACTCGATGATCGGCGCATGAGCGAGCGCGGCCAGGCGCCGACGCCCCCCGCCGAGCCCGAGGCGGCCGCCGCCGAGGCGCGCGCCGGGCGCCTGCCCTGGCTGCACCCCGACGAGCTCACCGCCGAGCAGCGCGCGGTCTACGACGCCATCGTCGCCGGCCCCCGGCGACGTGACGCGGCCAGCTCGTTCCTCGCCGACGCCACCGGGCGGCTCGAGGGCCCCTTCAACGCGATGCTCTTCAGCCCGGCGGTCGGCGCCGCGGTCCAGGCGCTCGGCGCCGCCCTGCGCTACCGCTCGGCGCTCAGCCCCCGCCAGCGCGAGGTGGCCGTCCTGGAGATCGCGGCACGCCTCCGCAGCGACTTCGAGTGGCTCGCCCACGAGCCGCTCGCGCGGCGCGCCGGCCTCGCCGAGGTGGACCTCGCTGCTCTGCGCACGGGGGTGCGCGCCCCCGGGCTCGAGCGCGACGAGGCGGCGGTGCGCCGCGCCGTCGCCTCGCTGGTGGAGACGGGCGACCTCGAGGACGCGCTCTTCGCCGAGCTCGTCGAGGCGCTCGGGATCGCCGGGTGCACCGACCTCGTCCACCTCGTCGGCTACTACCGAATGCTCGCGCTCAGCCTGCGCGCCTTCCGGACCCCCCTGCCGGCAGGCGCGCACGGCGGAAAGGCAGGCACACCATGAAGCTCGTCACCTTCGACGCCGGGCGGACCGGACGCGTGGGCCGGCTCGAGGACGACGTGATCGTGGAGCTCGACTGCCCGTCGATGCGCGCCTACTTCGAGGCCGGCGGCGCGGTGCGAGAGACCGGCGAGGTCGTCCCCATCGGCGAGGCGCGCCTTCGAGCCCCGATCGTCCCGAAGAAGTTCTTCCACACGGCCGGCAACTTCCGGGAGCACCACGAGGACCTCGCCCGGGTCAACTGGTCGCACCCGGTCAACAAGGGGATCGTCTTCTTCCAGAACGTCGACGCCATCATCGGGCCGGACGACCCGATCGTCTACCCCGGGGCGCTCACGAACGAGCTCGACTACGAGCTCGAGATGGCCATGGTGATCGGCAAGGCGGGCGCCTTCTTCAGCGCCGAGCAGGCCGTCGAGCACGTCGCCGGGTACCTCGTCTTCAACGACGTGACGGCGCGCGACATCCAGCGGCGCGAGATGGCATCGGGCGTCTTCTCCTTCTGCAAGGCGATCGACACCTTCTGCCCGATCGGGCCGTACATCGTGACTGCCGACGAGGTGGGCGACCCGCACGACCTCGACATGGAGCTGCGGGTCAACGGCCAGGTGCGCCAGAAGTCGAACACGAGCCGCATGTCCGTGTCCGTCTACCAGCTCGTCGCCTACCACTCCCCGCAGACCTACAGCCCCGGCGACCTCCTCACGACGGGGACGGTCGCGGGCGTCGCGGCGAGCAGCGACGACCCCTTCGCCAACTACCTGCGGCCAGGCGACGTCGTCGAGGCCGAGATCGAGAAGCTCGGCATCCTGCGCAACCCGGTCGTCGCCTGGGAGGCGGCCCACGACACGCCGCGCCCGACGAGCGAGTCCTGGCTGTGAGGGCGCACGCGCCCGGGAGCCGGCGCCGTCGCGCTCAGTGCTGCGGCCCGGCGAGCGACGCCGCCTCTCGCCAGACGCGCTCGAAGGCCGCCCGACCCCGGCGCAGCAGCTCCTCGTGGGGGAGGCGCCACAGCGAGTCCGGGAGCGGCGTCCCGTAGGTGCCGTCGTCGGAGAGCACCTCGAGCTCGAACCACCCGTCGAAGCCGCCCCGAACGAGCGCGGCGACGAAGCGGGCGCACACGGCGCGCCCCTCCCCGGGCAGCGCTCGGTCGGCCCAGCTGCGCTCCTCGTAGCGGACGTCGTTCACCTGGAGGCAGGCGACGCGCCCGGCGTGGCGCGCGAGCTGGTCGTGGACGCCCGGGTCCGACCAGCTGTGCCACACGTCGAGGAACAGGTCGACGTTGCGCCGCCCCGTCGCGTCGACGAGGGCCGCCAGCTCGTCGATCGAGCGGATCGGGCAGCCTCGCCGGCGGGCGAGGATCTCGAAGGCGACGCGCTGGCCGTGCTCGGCGGCGGTATCCGCGATGAGCACCAGCTTCTCGGCGACGGCCTCGAGGGGGCCCGCCGGACGGGCGGGGTCGCCCGAGCTGCCAGGTCCGACGACGATGCCCACCGGGTCGAGCGCGGCGAGCCGGGCGATGCTCGCGCAGATCGCGTCGGCTCGCCGCTGGAGGTCGCGCTCGGCGGGCGCGTCGACCGGACCGGGCAGGATGGTCCACACGCGGGGCAGGCAGAAGCTCGCTCGCAGCCCCGCCGTCGCGAGGGCGTCCGCCAGCTCGCCGTCGCTCGTCGAGCCGAACTTCGCCTCCCACAGCCCGATCCCGTCCGCGCCGACCCTCGCGACCTGCTCGATGTCCTCGAGGATCGTGTTGTGCGGCGTCATGAACGTCGCGACGCTGTACCTCGGCTCGTGCACCGCCGCCCTCCTCGCCCGTGGGCCTCAGCCTCGCCCGCGCGCCCGTGGCGCGCGCCCCCCGTACTCCAGCAGGACGCCGAGGGCCTCGTCCGGAGACCGGTCGCACAGGGCGTAGGCGCTCGGGGCGTCCTCGAACGCCACCGTGTGGGTGACGAGGCGGTCGACGTCGAGGCGCGCGAGCTCGCGGCAGGCGGCGGCGCGCTGGCGCGCCACCGTCCAGCGCCGCGACGCCTCGGTCGCGACGAGGCCGACCCAGCTCGAGACGAGCCGGAGGCGCGCCGTGTGGAAGCGGCTGCCGAGGTCGAGGACGACCGGGCGCGTCCCGTACCAGGAGACGACGCCGATGGTGCCCTCGGTCGCGCTGCAGTCGATCGCGACCTGGAGCGCGCCGGGCGCGCCGCTCGCCTCGATGAACACGTCCGTCCCCCGCCCGTCGCTCAGCGCGCGCACCGCCTCGCGGGCCTCCTGCGGCTCGACGAGCGCGTCGGCCCCGATCCAGGAGGCGAGCGCGCGCCGACCGGGTGCCGGGTCGACGAGCACGAGCGAGCCGGCGACCTTGGCGGCGAGGTGGGCGCAGAAGGTGCCGACCACGCCGAGGCCGGAGACGGCGACGCAGTCTCCGGGACGGACCGGCACGTCGTGCAGGCAGTTGAGCGCCACCCGGTACAGGCCGATGAACGCGGCACGCGCCGGGTCGAGCTCGTCGGGCAGCCGGAACAGGGTCCGCTCGTCGTCGCGCAGCGTGAAGCGGTCCTGGTGCGGGTGCTGGGCGAACACCCGGTCGCCGACCCCGAGACGCGTGCACGGCCCCGTCTCCACGACGCGGCCGATGACTTGGTAGCCGAACTTCACGGGAAAGCGGAACGACCCCTCGACGCTCTCGATGCCGACGTCCGCGTCGGCGGGGAGCTCACCACGGTACGCGGCGAGCTCGCTGCCGGCGCTGACGAGCGAGCAGACCGCCTCCACCTGGACCTCGCCGGGCCCGGGGTCGCGCGCCACCTCGTCGCGCACCACGGCAGTGCGCGCCGCCTCGAACCAGAGCGCCCGCGCCGGGCGCCCGCCGGCGCCGCTCACCCGCCCTGCCGGGCGAGCTCGGCGAGCAGGCGCCGCTCGTAGCGGGCGACCTCCGAGGACTGCTCGGGCACCCACCACTCGCTTCGGTCCTCCACCGCGGCGAAGCTGTCGCGCAGGTCCTCGAGGGTGTGCGACGGGTTCAGGTAGCCGCGCGTCTCGACGAGGAGGATCTCCGCCACGCGCCCGGCGCGCGCCTCGAAGGCCCTGCCGCGCGCCGGGCAGTCCGGGTGCACGAGCCAGAGGGCGGCCGGGGTCGTGAGCTCGGGACGCATGTGCTCGCGCCACCACTCGAGCTCCCCCGAGCGCGCCGCGAAGACGGCGCTCGAGAGCATCGCCTCCATCATCGGCGTGAGCGCCGCCACCGCGAGCGCGTTCGCGGCGATCCCCACCCCAGCGCCCTCGAGGCTCACGACGCGCGCCAGGGACACGAGGCCGGCCTTCGACGGCCCGTAGTGCGCGAAGCCGGGCGCGCCGTACAGGCCGGCGGCGGACGAGATGTACACGATCCGACCGCCACGGCGAGCGAGGTGCGGCCAGGCGGCGCGCGTCAGGTGGATGGCGCCGAGCAGGTTCACCCCCACGACCCGCTCGGCCTCGGCGGGTTCGAGGCGCGCGACGGGCACTGCCGAGGCGACCCCGGCGTTGGCGATGAGCGCGTCGAGGCGGCCGAACTCGGAGAGCGCCCTCTCGACGAGGCGCTCGCAGCCCCGGGGGGACGACACGTCGGCGCCGACCGCGATCGCCTCGCCGCCGGCGGCGGCGATCTCGCGCGCCACGGCGGCGGCGCGCTCGGGGACTGCCGAGCCGCGCTCGGGAAGGTCGTTCACGACGACACGCGCCCCGCGCGCGCCGAGCTCGAGGGCGTGCGACCGCCCCATCCCCTGGGCCGCGCCCGTCACGACCACGACGCGCCCCTCGAAGCGCACCGGCTCGCCCATGTGACTCCCCTCCCGCCGCGGCGGCGCCTAGCCGGCGCGCCCCTCCTCGCGCACGAGCCGGAACACCTGGGCCCGGCGCTGCACGAACTCGGGATGCTCCTTCGTCTCGACCTGACGCCTCGGGCGATCGAGCTCGATGTCGACGATCGCCTTGGCGACCGCGGGGGAGCGCGTCAGTACGAGGACGCGGTCGCCGAGGTAGACGGCCTCGTCGATGTCGTGGGTGACGAGCAGGACGGTGATGCGGTAGTCGAGCCACACGTCCTGCAAGAGGTCCTCGAGGTCGGCGCGCGCCTGGGCGTCGACGGCGGCGAACGGCTCGTCCATGAGCAGGATCCGCGGCTCGTACGCGAGCGCGCGGGCGATCGCCACGCGCTGCTGCATGCCGCCCGACAGCTGCCAGGGGAAGCGGTCGGCGAAGCGCTCGAGGCCGACGCGCGCCAGCACGGCGAGCGCCTTCGCGTCGCGCTCGGCGCGCCCGAGGCCCTTGGACCGCAGCGGCAGCGTGACGTTCTTCAGCACCGACATCCACGGGAGCAGGGAGCGGCTGTAGTCCTGGGAGACGAGCGCCAGCTGCTCGGGCGGCTTCGCGATCGCCTGGCCGTCGAGGAAGGCGGCGCCGCTCGTCGGGCGCAGCAGCCCCGACAGGCATCGCAGCAGCGTCGTCTTGCCGCACCCGGAGGGCCCGACGATGCACATGAGCTCGCGCTCGCGCACCTCGAAGCTCAGGCGCTCGATGGCCCGGAACCCGCGGCCCGGCGGACCGTAGGTCTTCGACAGTGCGTCGACCTTCAAGACCGCGGCGCACTCAGGCGGCAGCATCGGCTTGCGAGCTCCTCCAGCCTCGGTGCCAGCGCAGCACCTTCCACTCGATGGCAGCGTACGCCCCGTTGAGCACGTAGGAGAGGATGGCGAGCACGAAGATCCCCGACCACATCTGCGGGATCTCGAAGAGCGTCTGCGCGTTGAGCGTGAAGTAGCCGACGCCGTTCGTCGAGGCGAACATCTCGGCGTAGATCACGAGAAGGACGGCTACCGAGACGGCGATGCGCAGGCCCGCGAAGATCTGGGGGATCGCGGCGGGGATGGAGACCGACACGAGGCGCCGGACCGGCCCGAGGTGGTAGACGCGCGCGACGTCGTGGAACTCCACGTCGATGCCGCGTGCACCCTCGATCGTGTTGAGCAGGATCGGCCACACCGCGCCGAAGGCGATGAAGGCGACCTTCGACACGTTCGTGATCCCGAGCACGACGATGAAGGCAGGGAGCACCGCCGTCGCCGGGATCGCCCGGATGAACTCGAGCGCCGGCTCGACCGTCGTGCGCACCGCCGGCGAGAGCCCGATGACGAGCCCGAGCGAGACGCCGACGACGATCGAGAGCCCGAGGCCGAGGCCGATGCGGTAGAGGCTCGGCACGAGGTCGCTCGTCGCGTGCGCGAAGAGCCACTCGTGGCGGAACACGGATACGATCGTGCTGAGCGGCGGGTAGTAGGTCGAGCGGCTGCCGGCCGACGCGAACCACCAGATGGCAGCGATCCCGGCGAGGAAGCTCCAGGTGACGGACCACTCGACGAGGCGCCTCCTCACGCCGGTACCGCCGATCGCTGGGACGCGTGCCAGCGCAGGACGCGCCGCTCCACCCGCCGCGTCGCGACGTTGATGGCGAGACCGAGCAGGCCGCAGGCCGCGACGTAGGCGTACAGGTGGGGGATGTCGCCGGCGACCTCCAGCTGGTCGATGCGCATGCCGATGCCGCCGGTGCTGCCGATCAGGAGCTCGACCGCGATGGTCACGTTGAGCGCGACGACCGCTGCGATGCGAAGGCCCGTGAAGAAGTAGGGCAGGCAGCTCGGCAGGACGATGGAGCCGAACCGGCGCAGCCAGCCGAGTCGGAAGACGCGGCCCATCTCGAGCGCCGCGCCGTCGACGTTGTGCACGGCGTAGATCATCTGGATGAGCAGGGGCCAGAAGGCGCCGGCGGCGACGAGCACGACCGCGAGCCGCAGGTGCACCCCGAGCACGAGCACCGCGAGCGGCAGGACGGCGATGGACGGCACGGCGCGCAGCAGCTCGATCGGCGCTTTCACCGCCGCGTACACCAGCCGCAGCGAGCCGATGGCGAGCCCGAGGACGACCGCGATGGCCGCCGCCGCGGCGAGCCCGATGGCCCAGGTCTCGAGCGTCTGGGCGACGTCCACCCAGAGTCGAGCGGTGCCGGCCTCAGCCCCCAGGTCGGCGAGCACCGTCGCCGGCGCCGGCAGGGCGCCCCTCGGCGCGAGCAGCGCCGTCGACCCGAGCACGTACCACAAGAGCGCGAGTGCGACGGCGAAGGCGACCGGGCGCGCCGCACGGCCGAGGCTCGCCCGGACGGCGCCCGACACGCCGCCCGCTGCCCCGGGGCCGGCCACCTCCCCGATCGTCTCGCTCGCCGAGCGCACCGGATCGTCCCGTCCCCTCGAGGCCTCAGACGCCGGCGCCAGTCACCTCCGCCTGCTTGCCGCGGGCTTCGCCGCCGTCTTCTTCGCCGGCTTCGTCGTCGGTGCGCCGGCCCACAGCTCCCTGGTCACCGGGAACCGCTTGGAGACGATGCCCTCGGCGGCGGAGCGGTCCAGCACGAGCTGGAGCAGCTTGACGTTGAACGCCGTCGGGTACGAGCCGAGCGGCGTGTGCGCCGCCTGCGCGCGCGTGACCCCGAGGAAGTCCGGGAGGACGTCGATCGCAGCCCTCGGATGCTTGCGCAGGAACTGCTGCGTCGCCATCATCGCGGCGACGAAGCGCTCGACGACGGAGCGGTGCGTCGCCACGTAGCGGGCGCTGCCGAAGTAGGCGGTCGCCGGCGAGCCGTAGGGGCCGAAGAACAGGTTGTCGTCCCCGATCTTGCGGATCTGGCCCGCCGCGAGCGCCGCGCCGGCGTAGGGGGCGACCACGTCGCACACGTCGGCCTCACCCGTCTGGAGCGCGGAGACCATCGCCTGGAAGGGGATGGCGATGAACTTCACCGACGACGGGTTCACCCCGTTCTGGGCGAGGAGCCACTTCGCCTGCGCCTCGTCCTGCCCGTTCAGCACGTTGACGCAGAACGTCTTCCCGGCGACCTCCTTGAGCGAGGTGATCGGGCTGTTCGCCGCCACGGCGGTGACCTGCAGGTTGGGCTCGAGGCCAGCGTTGGGCGCCAGGATCTTGAGGCCGATGCCCTGCGACTCCGCCTGGAACTCGGTCGTCAGCGCACCGGCGCCGAACTGCATCGACCCGCTCTGGATCGCCGCCACCATCGCCGGCGTGCTCGCGACGATGACGGGCGCCACGTTCAGGTGCTCTCGGGCGAAGAACCCGTGGAGCTCGGCGACGTAGATCGGCGCCGAGATCCACAGCGCCGCGAGCCCGACGCTGATCGAGGCGCTGCGGGCGGCTGGCGCCCGGTGCCGCGGCGGCGAGGCGACGGCGGCGCCGCCGGCGCTCGCGACGAGCGAGCCGGCCACGAGCGCGGCGGCGAGCGCCGCCGCGCGACTGCGTGAGACCTGCCTGTTCACGGCCTTGACCCCCCGTTCCGCACCGCCGCGCCGCCCTCGCCGAGCTGCGCTCGTCGCGTCGAGCCCGGCGGCCCGAGCCGCGCAGCGTCGCTCTCGCTCTCCGATAACCGCTCTCGCAAACGGTACCCCCGGAGCCGGGACGTGTCAACCGCCCCTCAGCGACCCCCGATGAGGACCGGCAGCGTGAGGCGGGACGGGTAGCGGCCCCCGGTGCGGATGACGTGGGTGCCCACGCGGTACGAGCCGTGCGCCATCACCCGCGCCTCCGGGCCGTAGGCGAAGGTGTCGCGTCCCTTGAGCACGAGCCGGAGGGTCTCGCCGGCCCGAAAGCGCGTCGCTGTGGGCCACACCTCGACGGTCACCGGCACGGCGCGCCCGGCCAGCAGCTCGTGGCGCCGCTCGTGGCGCAGCACCTCGAGCGCCTCGTCGCCCTCGGCGTTCGCCCGGTGCGAGGCGCGCAGCCAGCCGAGTGCGACGTCGCCGTCGTAGAACGTCGTGTAGAAGGGGAAGCCGACGCGCTCGCCACCCGCGTCGAGCTTCTGGAGGGCGACGAACACGTCGGCGTCGTCCGAGCCGCGGCACTCGAGCCAGATGGTGCACGCCACGGTCCCGACGACGTCGGTGTCCTCGGTGAAGACGTGCTCGAACACCGCACCGGTCGAGTCCACGGCTTCGTAGGCGACGTCCGCCTCCTGCGGTGGAAGCGCCTCGGCGAGCCGACCGCGAGCCGCGTCGAGGTAGAGCGTGCGCTGCTCGACGTCCTCGGGCGGCCAGCTCTCGCGCGCGAGGAGAGGGCCCACCGTGCCCGACCCCGTACGGACCTCGAAGCGCACCCGGGGCCAGCTCGACACCTCGGTCTCGCGCCCGAGCAGGAAGCGGTCGAAGAACTGCCGCTGACGCTCGACGCTGGCGGGCTCGTAGTAGTAGCCCCACTTCTGCTGGCCGTGGATCTCGAGCCACTTGTACTCGGAGGCGATGGCGCGGAACCCCTCGATCGTCCCCCGGGTGTGCAGCCCGTGGTCCCCCCACCCCGCGACCACGTACGCCGGGACGTCGATCGAGGACAGGTCGGGGACCTTGTAGCGCCAGTAGTCGTCGAACAGCGGGTGCGCGGCGGCCTCCGCCACGAGGTCCTCGACCCGCCCCGTGCCGTACCCGACGCGCGACGCGAGCCACAGCGTCGAGAAGCCGACCTCGGGGATCCCGCCGTGGAAGGTGTAGTCGCGGTACAGGTCGGTGAAGCCCTCCCACGGGTTGATCGCCGCGAGGTGCGGCGGATGGAGCGCCGCGACGTACCACTGGACGATCGCGAGGTAGGAGACGCCGGTCATCCCGACCTGGCCACTGCACCACGGCTGGGAGGCGATCCACTCGATCACGTCGTAGCAGTCGAGCGCCTCGCGCGGGTCGTGGAAGACGCAGTCGCCCTCGGAGCCCCACGTGCCGCGGGGGTCGACGTGGACGAGCGCGTAGCCGTGGCGCGTCCAGTAGACGGGGTCAGGCCCCTCGAAGCTCGCGTGGTCCGACACCCAGGCCGCCTCGACCCCAGACCCCGCGATGTCCTTGCAGCGCAGGGGGCTGTGCTTGCCGTACGGTCCCCAGGCGATGAGCGCGGGCAGGGGCGAGGAGTGCGCGTCGGGCAGGAAGAGGTCGACACGAAGGCGCGTGCCGTCGCGCACCGGCACGGCCACGTCCCGCTCGACACGCATGGCGTCCACGAGCTCGACGCCCGGGCGCAGCCCCGGGTAGCCGCCCTCCTCCGGGGGCCGCGCGACGCGCCAGATGGTGAGGGCGTCGCCGCGAGCCCGCGTCGCCCGCCAGTCAGCCGCGTCCCGTGGTCCTGCCAGCGCGTCCATCGCCCCCCGCCTCCCACTCGCCACCCGCCGCGGCGTCGCTCACGCCTTGCGGCGCGGCGGACCGGCCCGTCCTCGCGGCCCCGAGCGCCGGTAAGCTCTGGCGGGCTCTCGGATGGAGAAAGAACGTATCAAGATGACGCGCGGACCGGGGCTGGGCGGGGCCGGGCGTGCGCCGCGTCCAGCGGCGGGCGACGGGGAAGCCGACCGCGCCGGCTACCGGATCGAGGCGCTCGCGAAGGGCCTGCGGGTCCTGTCGCTCTTCTCCGAGCAGCGCCCCACCTGGCGGATCACCGACGTCGCGGCCGAGGCGGGCATCCCACTGCCGACGGCCTACCGGATCATGATGACGCTCACCGCCGAGGGCTACCTCGACCGCCTCCCCGACGGCGCCTACCGGCCGGGCGTCCGGGTACTGACCCTCGGCATGTCGGCGCTGCGCAACCTCGAGCTCGTCGAGCTCGCGACCCCGCCGCTCCAGGGCCTGGCCGACGCCACGGGCGAGACGGTCAACCTCGCGGTCCTCGCCGACGACAAGGTCCTCTACCTCGTCCGCATCCGCAACTCGAACCTCGTCACTGCGAACATCCAGGTCGGCTCGATGCTCCCGGCCGTCCACACCTCCATCGGCAAGCTCCTCCTCGCCTACCTCGACGACGAGGCGCTGGCGCGTCGCATCGGCGCGACCTCCTTCGCCGGCGGGCAGGGACCGAACGCGCTGCGCTCCCTCGAGGCGCTGCGGGCCGAGCTCGCCGGCATCCGCGAGCGGGGCTGGGCGACCCAGGACGAGGAGCTCGCGTTCGGCCTGCGCTCCGTCGCGGCGCCGGTACGCGACCGCTCGGGTGCCGTCGTGGCCGGCGCCAACGTGGCCGTCCAGGCGCGCGACTGGCCGATGGAGCGGATCCACGCCGAGCTCCGACCGCCCCTCGTCGCGACCTGCGAGCACATCTCGGCGCTCCTCGGCTACTCGCCGGCCGCGCCACGCCCGCGCGCCGTGACACCGCCCGGCCCCTGAGGCCGTCTCGGGCCGCGCCGGCTCCGCTCGCACCTGCGCGCCCCGGCACGCTCAGACCGCCGCCCGCTCGTAGGAGATGGCCTGCGTCGGGCACCCCGCGACCACCTCGCCCACGAGGGCTTCGTCGGCCTCGCCGACCTCGGCAACGAGGAGCCTCGCCTGGCCGTCCTCGCCGAGCGCGAACAGGCGCGGAGCCGCGACGACGCAGCACGCATACCCCTGGCAGCGCGCGAGGTCGATGCTGACGCGCATCACGGCGGCTCCCTCAGCCGCCCGCCGGCTCGAGCACGACCGGCAGGCGGCGGACGCCGAGGTGGCGGCCGCCACCCTCGAGCCCGGTCCGCTCGACCGGCCCGGCGAGCCGGTAGCGAGGGAAGCGGGTGAGGAGCGTCTCGACGGCAAGGCGCAGCTCCGTGAGCGCGAGGAACCTCCCGGGGCAGGCGTGGATCCCCGCGCCGAACGCGAGGTGCGGGTTCTCCTCCCGGTCGAGGTGCACGCGCTCGGCATCGGCGAAGACGGCCTCGTCGCGGTTCGCGCTCGCGTACACGAGCAGGACGGGGTCCCCGGGCTGCATCCCGACGCCCCGCACGCACGTCGGCCGGGCGACCGTGCGCCGGAACTGGTGGAGAGGGGTGTAGAAGCGCAGGAGCTCGTTCACCGCTGCAGGGATCCGCGAGCGGTCCTCGAGGAGCCACGCGCGGTCCTCCGGGTGCTCTGCGAGGTGGGCGAGGACGTTGCCGAGCGAGAGCGCCGTCGAGTCGTGGCCGGCGTAGGTGAGCGACCACATCAAGATCGCGATCGTCTCGTCGTCCATCCGCCCCTCGTTGAGGGCGAGTACGCGGCTGACGAAGTCGTCGCGGGGGTCGGTCTTGCGCTCGGCGACGATCTCGAGCCAGTAGTCGACGCCGCGCTGCAGCTCGGGGCTGCCGCCGCGCAGGAAGGCCATGGAGTACCGCCGGGCGTCCTCCCCCTGCTCGCCGGTGAGCCCCCACAGGCTCGTCATCACGTGCAGTGGGAGGGGCAGCGCGAAGCGCTCGACGAGGTCGACCGGCTCCGCCGGCTCGATCGCCCCGAGCAGCGCGTCGATCGTCGCCTGGATGTCGGGCTCGAGGCCCCTGGCCACGGCGGCGTTCGTCATCGGGCTGATGAGCCGGCGCATCCAGGTGTGCTCGGGGGGGTCGTACTCGATCGGCGGGATCCGGATCTCGCTGTACGCCGGGAGGAACATCCCCGCCGCCGATGAGAACGTCTCATGGTCCTGGGCAGCCGCCTTGACGTCCTCGTAGCGGCTGAGCACCCAGTACCCGCCGTAGCGCTCGCCGCGCGCCACGGGGCAGCGCTCGCGCAGCTCCCGGTAGCGATCCCAGACGTTGCGATGATCGAGGGTCGGGTCGTGGTGGTCGAAGGGGACGGCACCCGGGTCGAAACCGGGGTCCGGGAGCACGGCGCCGGCAGCCTCCGACGCCAGCGCCGTCGTCTGCGCCTCGAGCGGTCGCTCCACTGCCACGGCAGCACTGTCGCAGCCGCGAGTTGCATGATGCAATTGCAATTACTCGATAATCTTCATTGGCAATGTCGATCCGCTTCTCGCTGCGCCAGCTCGAGTACTTCCTCGCGGCCGCGCGTCACGAGTCGATGAGCGAGGCGGCGGACGCCCTCGACGTGTCCCAGTCGACCGTCTCGGTCGCGGTCGCCGCGCTCGAGCGCGAGCTCGGCGTCCAGCTCTTCCACCGCCGCCCGGCGAAGGGCCTCGTGCTCACCCCTGCCGGCCGGCGGCTGCGCGCCGAGGCACGCCGCGTCCTCGCGGAGGCGGAGACGCTCGCCGAGCGCGCTTCCCTCGAGGGGGGCGAGCTGGCCGGCGTGCTCGCCGTCGCCTGCTTCGCCCCGCTCGCGCCCTTCGTGCTGCCGCGCCTCATCGCGGCCTTCGCCGAGGCCTCCCCGAGGGTGACGGTGCGATTCGAGGAGGGCTCGCTGCTCTCGGTCCAGCAGGCCGTCCTCGACGGCGAGGCCGAGCTCGCGATTACCTACGATCACGAGCTCGGTCCCCAGCTCGAAGCGCGCACCCTCCTCGCCAACCGCCCGATGCACGTCGTGACCGCACGGGACCACCGCTTGTCGGGCAGGCCCGCCGTCCGCCTCGAGGAGCTGCGCGGCGAACCCCTCGCGGTCGTCGACGTCGCGCCGAGCCACCAGCTCCTCCAGGCATTGCTCGCGCGCGCCGGCTTGGCCGGGCAGGTCCGCTACCGCACGACGACCTACGAGCTCGCCTGCGCCCTCGCGGGTCGTGGCCTCGCCTGCGCGCTCCTCGGCTTCGGCGCCGTCGGCGCCGTGAGTTGCGAGGGCCTACCGCTCTCGTCGGCCACTCTCGAAGCGCCCGGGCCGCACTTCTCCGTCGTCGCCGCGAGCGCCACTGGGGCGCGCCTCACGCGCCGAGCAGAGGCCTTCCTCGAGTGTGCCCACGCGACCCTGGTGCACGAGATCGGGAGCGCGACGCGCTAGCGCCGCTGCGTCCACGTTGCGCCGAAGTCGTCCGACGCGGGACGCGCAGCCACGACGACGCCACGCACCACACGATGCGCAGCTCTCGCCGTCGAGGAGCATCGACGATAGGTTCGATCTTCTCGCGCGCGAGCGAAATCCTCCTTCTGCGCGCCCGAGCCACCCAATACCCTCGCTCCAGCTCCCCCAACGAGCCACGAGGACCGGCCATGCACGAGTACCGAAGAGCCCGTGTGCTCGCTCCTCCCGTCCCCGTCGCTACCCGCTCGACCCGAGGCCAGGAAGCGAGCGCCGCGCAAGCCCTCCTCGAGCTCCAGCGTCGGGCCGGAAACGCCGCGGTCACCACGCTGCTCCACGCGCACCCCGCAACCCCGACGCCTCCCGCCGGCATTCCGACGCCCCCCTCGCCCGCCCCCCAGCTCCTTCCCGTCCAGCGTGCCGGTGACAAGATCGCCTTCGAGCCTGCCTCGTCCCCCGGTGACGTGCAGCTCACCGACGAGGAGAACGCGCAGCTCGCAACCCTGCGGGAGATCATCGAAACAGCCCGCACCGAGAAGCGGCGACGCAAAGCCGACATCGAACACACGAAAGAGGAGCAAATCCGCGAGATAGACGACAAGACACTACATGAAAGCAAGCGAATTCCTGAACTCAAGAAACGACTCAAGACCTATCACAGTTCCATTGAAGCTTCTTCCGGCTGGCGATGGTCACAGATCTACACCACGATACGCTCGAGACTCGGCGAGGGAGTGACGTTTGACAACCTTCCGACCGGTTCTACCGACGCGTCCCGTCCCAACACGCCGAGCCTGAAGGTGACCGTAAAGAGCTCGCGTGGCACACCGCTCCTCTACGTCCACTTCGGGGACAGCCGCTTCGGCTCGCCACCTCCGACGGGATCTCAGCAGTCAGGCGTCTCCCGGCCCGGTGGAACCTCGATCTCCACGAGCAGCGGCTCGGCCAACGTCCACTACAAGCACGGATACTTCGAGTCCTCCGAGTTCTGGGATCGCGAGCTTTCTGCGCGGCCGACGGGCAACGACGCGGTTCCCGAGCGCAAGCAGTTCATTCTTGATGACAACAATGTCTACACGCGTCGTTTCGTGACACGTGCGATCACGCTCTATCACCTCGCGAACATGGTCGGCCTCAGGATTCAGCCCCCGGAAGGATTCGAAAGCATGGACGACTCAGCCCTCAGTACCGCGGAGCCGAAGGTGGAACAACTCATCGTGAATCAACAACAACTCTTCGCTCAGTTGCCGCGGTACATGAAGGGAACCTTCGGCCCCCATGCGGACGACTTCGATATCAATACGGTTGCAGCCATTGCTGGGTCACCTCAGAGCGCAAAGTATGACCAAGACCAAATTCGCACCGGTAGAGAGACTGGCTTCAAGATCACGAGCGGACCTCGGAAGACAACCGCGACACCAAGCAGCACGATGGATGTCAACGAAATGGCGAGCATGCAGGTTCGGAACGGTAGTGGCTCCGGCCAACCGTTTCTCTCGACTACGAGTACACAACCACCACTTCTTCCCAACCAGCCACCCAAGGTGATCCGCGGCAACAAGGGGGAGCGCTTCGACGAAGGGGCGGAGAACCAGGCCGTCTGCAAGATCGACCTCGCCAAAGCGAAGGCCCTTGGGGTGAGGATCGTGAACCAGCACTCCGAGGAGTCGCACAAGTTCAAGACGGCCTACGACCGCTACTTCCCTGTCGATGACCTCATGAAGCTGGCTAAGCTAGCGGCCACGAAGTTTACGGACGACATGCAGATCCTGGCAGATTCGGAGGGCTCTGA
>DATGLP010000010.1 GCA_035294085.1 Acidimicrobiales bacterium
TGTTCGTCGGCTCCAAGATCACCGCCGTCCGTGACCTGCTGCCCCTCCTCGAGAAGGTCATGCAGTCGGGCAAGGCCCTGGTCATCGTGGCCGAGGACGTCGAGGGCGAGGCCCTCGCCACCCTCGTCGTCAACAAGATCCGCGGCACCTTCAAGAGCGTCGCCGTCAAGGCTCCCGGCTTCGGCGAGCGCCGCAAGGCCATGCTCCAGGACATGGCAATCCTCACGGGCGGCCAGGTCATCTCCGAGGACGTCGGCCTCAAGCTCGAGAACGTCACGCTCGACCTGCTCGGCCGGGCCCGCAAGGTCGTCATCACGAAGGACGAGACGACGATCGTCGAGGGCGCCGGCAGCGAGGAGGAGATCAAGGGGCGGATCAACCAGATCAAGACCGAGATCGAGAACACCGACTCGGACTACGACCGGGAGAAGCTCCAGGAGCGCCTGGCGAAGCTCTCGGGCGGCGTCGCCGTCATCAAGGTCGGCGCGGCGACCGAGGTCGAGCTGAAGGAGAAGAAGCACCGCATCGAGGACGCGGTGTCGACGACGAAGGCGGCCATCGAGGAGGGCGTCGTCCCGGGTGGCGGCGTGGCGCTGCTGCGCTCGCAGCAGGCGATCCTCGACCTCGCCGAGAAGCTGGAGGGCGACGAGGCCACCGGCGCCCGCATCGTGGCGAGGGCGGTCGAGGAGCCGCTGAAGCAGATCGCCGTGAACGCAGGGCTCGAGGGCGGTGTCGTCGTCGACAAGGTGCGCCACCTCTCGAACCCCGCCGAGGGGCTGAACGCGGCGACGGGCGAGTACGAGAACCTCTTCGACGCCGGCGTCATCGACGCGGCCAAGGTCACGCGCTCCGCGCTGCAGAACGCGGCGTCGATCGCGGGCCTCTTCCTCACCACCGAGGCGGTCGTCGTCGACAAGCCGGAGGAGAAGCCCGCCACGCCGACGCCGGGCGGCGGCGGGATGGAGGACTTCTAGGCCGGCCGAGGCCGGGACCGCACGGCAGGGGGCGCCTCTGGGCGCCCCCTGCTCGCGCCGGGGACGAGGTCACCTAGACTCCGAAGCGATGGGAGCCGACGCGGTCCCGCAGGCACCCGAGCAGCCGGGCTGGGCGGTCCTCCACCTCTTCTGCCGGGTGCACCACGAGACGAGCGACGCGAGCGCGATCGAGGACGTCCTGAAGGGCTGCGAGGCGAGCGGCCACCAGGTGGTCACCGTCGCGTGCCTCGGGCACAAGGGCTCGCTCGGCGTGATGGCGCTCGGTCCGTCCTTCGAGCGCCTCCGGCTGCTCCAGAGCGGCCTCGAGCGCGCCGGCTGCGAGGTGGCCTCCTCGTACGTCTCGCTCACCGAGGTCTCCGAGTACGCCGCGGGCCTGCCCGAGGCCACGAAGCAGGCTCGTCTGCGCCCGGTGCTGCCACCCGAGGGCATGCCGGCCTTCTGCTTCTACCCGATGTCCAAGCGGCGCCTCGGCGCCGACAACTGGTACCGGCTGGGCTTCGAGGAGCGCCTCGAGCTGATGCGCGGCCACGGTGCCGTGGGGCGGCGCTTCCACGGGAGGGTCCTGCAGCTCGTGACCGGTTCGACCGGGCTGGACGACTTCGAGTGGGGGGTGACGCTCTTCGCTCGCACCCACGACGACCTCAAGGCCTGCGTCTACGCGATGCGCTACGACGAGGCCTCCGCCCGCTTCGCGGAGTTCGGCCCGTTCGTCACGGGTACGGTAGGCACGCCGTCCGAGGTGCTGCACCTCCTCGGGCTGGGCTGACCGGCCGTGGACACGGCCCGAGCCCGCGAGGCCGACGTGCCGGAGGACCTCGAGCGCCTCGCCGCCGTGCTCCGGCGGTACGGGCGCCTCGTCGTCGCCTTCTCGGGTGGGGCCGACTCGTCGCTCCTCGCCTACGTGGCGAGCACCACGCTCGGGCGCGAGGCCGTCCTGTGCGCCACGGCGGACTCCCCCTCGCTCGCCGCAGAGGAGCGGGCCGAGGTCCTCGAGCTCGCAGCCGAGTGGGGGCTGCGCCACGTCCTCGTCGAGACCGACGAGCTCGACAACCCCGCCTACGTGGCCAACGGCCTCGACCGCTGCTACCACTGCAAGCGCGAGCTCCTCGACGTCCTCGGGCCGCTCGCGAAGGCCGAGGGCGCGCGCGTCGCCCTCGGCGTGAACCTCGACGACCTCGCGGAGCACCGGCCTGGCCAGCGCGCCGCGGCGGAGCGCGGCGCTGTCTTCCCCCTCGTCGAGGCGGGGCTCTCGAAGGCGGCCGTGCGCGAGCTGTCACGCCGGCTCTCGCTGCGCACGTGGGACAAGCCGGCGGCAGCCTGCCTCGCCTCGCGCGTACCGCACGGCACCCCCGTCACCCTGGGCGTGCTCGAGGCCGTGGGGCGCGCCGAGTCGGCGCTGCGTCGCCTCGGGTTCTCGGAGCTGCGGGTGCGCCACCACGGCGAGTGCGCCCGCCTCGAGCTCGGTCCCAGCGAGCTCGAACGCGCTCTCGAGCTTCGCGAGGAGATCGTCGCCGGCGTGCGCGCCGCCGGCTACCGCTTCGTCGCGCTCGACCTCGAGGGGTTCCGATCGGGGAGCCTCACGCGCGCCGCGCTCGAGGCGGCTCGAGCGAGGGCACGGTGAACGACCGAGTCGCGGTGCGCGTTCGGCTCGTCTTCCCGGACCGCCTCGTCACCGAGCCGATCATCGCCCGGCTGGCACGCGAGCACGACGTGGAGCCGAACATCCGGCGCGCGAGCGTCGAGGAGCACTCAGGCTGGGTGGTCTGCGAGCTCGCCGGGCGCGCAGCAGCCGTCGAGGCAGCCACCCGCTGGCTCGCCGAGACCGGTGTCGAGGTCGAGCTGCTCGGCGACGTGGTCGAGGGCTAGGACCGCGTCGGGAACTCGCTGCGCCCACTCGAGTGGTACGACGCGCTTCGTTGTCCTTGTTGCGGTTGCGTCACGCGATGGAGCGGCGAATCATCGAGTTCTGCTCGTCGTGGCTCGGGTGGTCGGCGCCGTTGGGGCGAAGCAGTGCGCGAGCCTGACAGACAGGGGGCGTGGCGACGGATACCGCCGCCACTGCGAGCTGCGTCACGTCATCGTGGCCCGAGGAGGCCTTCGAAGGTGACTGCCATCGGCTGAGCCCGCGCTGACACGACGGCAGGGGCAACGATGCTCCTACTCGTCCGTTTCGTCGTCCTTCTTGCGTTGGTTGTTGGCATCAACTTGCTGTGCGCCGGATCCGAGACCTTGGCTCTGCTTCTCTCCGAAGAGCCGGCCGACTCGACCCCGCCACAACTTCTGTCGCGTTATCGCGCGCTGGGCTTTCTCGAATGACGGGTCAGTCTTAAACCGTGCGAAGCTATCGCTCAGATTTACTTTGATCTGCGTGAAGACAGCGTCGAAGGCAGAGAGAGGTACCTCACCTGACTGCGTCATCGCTTGCTGCGCCTCAGCTCTGAACTTCTTCAGTGTCGATCCCGGCAAGTTGAGGTCCCCAGATTCCACCAGTGCATGGAGCTCACGGGTGTCAGCGCCTCCGCCGCGTGCCTTCGCGCGTTGGTACCTGTCGTAGAAGTCCAAATTTTCGGTGGAGTATTCCTTCGTACAGTACTGCCTGAAGTGCTTCCACGCTGTCCGATTGTTCGCAAATTCGTCGATAACGTCCTCTGCCTTGTTCTGCGACCCGAAGATGCGGTCCAGCACGCCGCTAATGCTCAGCCGCTGGACGGTCGGCGTGGTTCGACCAGCCATTGCCAACGCGATGGCCCGGTTGCCAACCATCCGCTGCATCGTGAGGACCGCCCGTTCAGGAGCCTCCGGCGCCAAGCTGCCGGAACGTAGGTATCGCTCGACGCGCTCGTCCTCTCGCGCGGGACGTCGAGCCGGCACTCGGTCCTTCCACACGTCGTCTCTGAAGCGGTACGCACGATGCACGCCGACGACACTACGGCACCGATCCGTCGCCGCGGAAACGCCACCGCGGGCACCGCCGTGGCCCGAGTTCGACCGTGCCCGGGGCATGCGGTGGCCCGACCAGGCCGTTCACCAGGTGCGACGCGATGGGGGGCGGCGACGTGCAGTGCCGAGGCGGGCCGCTCGGCTCCACCGCGGGGCCTCGAAGCAGAGTCGATCTCGCGCACGAGCGGTGGCTCGGCGACGTCGAGCGCCTTGAAGATCTGCGTCTCCCGGCATGACGGTGGGTACCGGTGAGGGTCCCGCGAGCAAGGACCCGGAACCACGACTGGCAGCTCTTGCTGGAGGACGGAGGGGCGGCCGGCTCCACGTCGGCGTCACGGCGCTTCGTCCTCGGCCCGGCCGCCAGGCGCTCCACCTCGACCTCGACCCGCCGGCTGCTCGAGGCTCTCCTGCAGGCCGACGGAACAGCGTGCCGCAGGGCACGGCCAGGGTCGATCGTGGGGTGCCGCGCACGGGACCGTCTCCTCGGAGCTGCGCAGCGAGCCGAACGATCGACGGACGCCCGTGCGCCTCACCGTTGAACGGTCGCGCCTCCACGCCCGCCGGGGTCTGGGCTCGCGAGGTGGCCGTCGAGTCCACCGCGGCCGTGGTCACCGTCGTCCTCCGCCGTCGGCACCTCGTCTGGCCATCTCCTGCGCTGCGACTGCCACCCGCTACGACACCCGGCCGACGCCGTACCTGGCGGCACCTCGACCGCGGGATCTGGCGCCCGGAGGTCCGAGCGCCCGTCGTCCGGCTGCGCTGGCCCACCCACGGCGTCGAACCGAGGGGTCCTGTTCGCCCGGGCCGAGGCCCGCTCCGCCCGGGACGTCGAGGGCCTGGCCGGTTGCCTGCCACCACGGCGGACGAGACGAGCGTCGGGCGGACCATCACCGGGGTGACGGGCGAGCGGCTCGACCCAGCTCGGCTCGATCACCTCTTCCGTGTCGGCGTGGACGAACTCTCCTGGCGCGAGCAGGCCCGGTTCTCGACCCTGGTCTCGCAGGGCCGGAGGCGCTGCATCGTGTGGGGAGGCGGCCGGTGCGAGCGGCCCTCGAACGCTTCTTCACCGAGCTCGGGACCGAGCGCTCGACGCCGCTCGGTGCGGTCTCGATGGACAGCTCCGCCGACTGCGCCAGGTCCGTGAAGCAGGAGGGCCACGCTCCCCGAGTTGGGACCTGCTGCGACCCGCTCCGCCGACAGCGGTGCGCGACGATCCCCACTGCCCGAGGATTCCTCGCTTCCTGCCCGACGGTCCCACGGTGAACGGCGAGCGACGCGGCATCGACGCCCCCCTGGCGGCAGCCGAGCCGTCCGGAGGTCACATCGACGTACGAATCGGCAGGGCCACGAGCGACTGCCCGCCCATCACGCCCCGAGCGGACGAAGCGGACCCTCCCCGTTGCAGCCGGCTGACCTCGCCGTGCACCCGAAGGGCCCACCCGACGGCGCGCAGCGTGCCGTCAGCGCCTCGCGTGCCTCCCGTCGCGTCGCCTGGGCGCCGGTGCGTCGAGCGAGAGCGAACGACCACGGCCTCCCGGCCCGCGGCAAGCCCTCCTCGGCCTTCGGTCGGTGCTCGTGCTAGCGATGATCTCCGTCTCGCAGCACGCGAGAAGCGCCGCGGCCGTCCGACGTTCGGACGTCGAGGTCGAGCCCGGCATGCTCCACGCGCTCGTCGCGACCTCCGTCCCGGTCCGCGCCCGAGCCCGAAGGACGCACCGGCCGGTCAGCGCCGGTCGCCGACGATCCAGCCCGCGCTCGACGTCGAGCGCGGCTCGTAGAACACGCATCCCTCTGGGCAGGCGAAGGGCACGGCCTCGTTGGCGCCGAGACGGCAGCGCTCAAGACGCTCGCCGGTTCGCGTCGTCTGCATCACGTAGTGACGGCAGTCCTCGCGCACGGCCATGGCCCATCGTCGCGCGCGCGTCGCGGCAAGCCGGCGCGCCCCGACGGTAGGTTGGCGGCGTGGGACGCCCGGGCGACCCCGAGCTGCTGCGCTGGGGCGAGACGCTCGCCGCGATCGCTCGCACCGGCCTCGCCTTCTCGGCGAGCGTCTTCGAACGCGAGCGCTTCGAGGAGGTCCTGCGGGTGGCGGGCGACATCCTCGCCGCGGCCGACGGGAACGTGCGCAGCGACGAGCGCGTCGTCGAGTGGCTGCGGGGCGTGACCCCCGGGATGGCTGGCTACGTGACGCCGCGCGTCTCGGTGGGCGCGCTCGTCGGCAACGACGCCGGCGAGCTCCTCCTCGTGCGGCGCCCCGACTCGGGTGCCTGGCTCTACCCCACCGGCTGGGCGGACGTCGGCTACTCGGCCGCCGAGGTGGCGGTGAAGGAGGTGGCCGAGGAGACCGGGCTCGCCGTCGAGCCCGAGCGGCTCGTCATGGTGCTCGACGGGCTGCGCATCGGGCAGAACCGCTCCCCGATCTACTCCCTCGTGTTCCACTGCCGCCTCGTCGGCGGCGAGCTCGTCTCGCACCCCCTCGAGTGCCTCGACGCGGGCTTCTTCGCCCGCGACGCGCTGCCCGAGCCGCTCGCCGGGGCGGGCACGTGGGCCGACCACGCCTTCGCAGCGATCGCTGGCGAGCCCGTCGAGGTCCTCTTCGACCGTCCCCGCTCGCCCACCTGGCGGCGCCCCGAGCGGGCGCCGACCGCGTGAGCGACGTCGGCCTCCCTGCGCAGCCTCAGCTGCGCCCCTCGAGGAAGCGCTCGATCTCCTCGGCGAGGCGCTGCGAGAAGGCGTCGCCCGCGCCGAGCTCGTCCATCTCCTCGATGCGGGCGACGTAGGCGGCGAGGTTCTCGTCCCTCGCCACGAGCTCGTCCATGCGCCGCTCGTAGGCGCGCGCCTCGGCCTCGAGGTCGCTCGCGTCGACCTCGCAGCCGACGAGCTCGCTCGCCGTGCGCACGAGGGCGAGCGCCGCCTTCGCCGAGACGGGGGGGCCGTAGCAGGGGACGCTCGCCCACGCCGAGATGCACGGGACCCCGGCGGCAGCGAGCTCGGCGCCGAGCACGCCGACGATGCCCGTCGGACCCTCGTAGCGCGCCGGTGCCACGCCGGCGCGCCCGAGGCGCGAGTCGCTCGAGGTGGTCGTGACCGGGACGGCGCGGGAGTGGGTGACCTCGGCGAGGTGAGCGCCGAGGGTGACGACCGCCTCGACGCCGAGGGTGCGGACGAGCTCGAGGATCGCCGCGCAGTAGGCGCGCCAGCGCAGGTGCGGCTCGGGCCCCGAGAGGAGGAGGAGGTCGCGCCCGCCGGCGGCGCCGCGCGCGAGGCGTAGCGCGGTCGCCGGCCAGGCGATGCGCCGCTCGCCCGAGGGGCCGAGCAAGACCTCCGGCCGCTGCACGGTGAAGTCGAAGAACTCCTCCGCCTCGATCTCGCCGACGCGGTCGGCGCCGAGCGAACGCGACAGGAAGGAGACGGCCGTCGAGGCGGCCTCGCCGGCATCGTTCCAGCCGCTGAACGCCACGACCATGACGGGCCGGCGCACGTCGCGCGCTGCGAGGCGCACCAGCGGCGACCGCGTCGCCCGGCGCGCTGCGGCCCACCTCGCCAGCCGCTCGATCCTCACCGCACCTCCTCCGGCCCGATCCTACCGGCGCTCGCCGGGCCGCAGGCGGGCGACGGGCACCCCCGCCGCTACACTCACGGCCCGGTGAGCGGGGAGGTGGTCATCGAGGCCGTCGAGACCGTCACCGGCGAGCACGTCGCGGCGGTCGCCCGCCTGCTCCCCCAGCTCTCGTCGAGCCCGCCGCCCGGGCGGGCCGAGCTCGAAGCGATCGTCGCCCAGCGCGAGGCGACCCTCCTGCTCGCCCGCGGCGGCGCCGAGGGCGAGATCGTCGGCATGCTCACCCTGCTCGTCTACGCCATCCCGACGGGCCGGCGCGCGGTCATCGAGGACGTCGTCGTCGACGGTGCAGCCCGCGGCACGGGCGTGGGCGCCCGCCTGGTGACCGAGGCCCTCCGCCTCGCCGCCGCGCGCGGCGCCACGAGCGTCGACCTCACCTCCCGGCCGAGCCGGGAGGCGGCGAACCGCCTCTACCAGCGGCTCGGTTTCGAGCGGCGCGACACGAACGTCTACCGGTTCGACCTGGCGCACTGAGCCGGCACCCCCGGCGCGCCGGCCTGGCCCGGGCGAGCATGGCCTCGAGCGCGCCGGCGCGCCCGACGCGACGACCCGCGTCCGGCGCCGCGAGGCGCGGCCGATCGCGCCGTGCCGGCTCGTCGACCGCCTCGCCGCGCGAGCGTGCCCGAGCCTGCTCGCCCACGGCGCGACCCTCCCCGGATTCCCGACCTGATCGGCGTCGACCTGGGCGGAGGTCGCGCCATCGCCTCCCAAGACCCCTCGGCGAGGGCGCCCGACCTCGGCATCGGCGCCACCGAGCGCCGGCGCGCCGGCGACCGACAAATATATAAAAGTTGATCCAGATACTCAGCAATTGCTACCATCGCACCCGTCCGAGCAGGAAGGGCAGCGCCATGACGATCACGACGGATTCGAACAGCCAGCTCGGCGACACGGCGCGCCCGACGGGCGTCCCCGTTGGCGACGGGGGCGTCGGCCGGCGGGGCATCGGCCGGCCGGGCAGCGCCCGTGGGCACTCGAGCGGCCCGGGCCCCGAGCCGACCTGGGACCTCGTCGTCAAGCGCAACGCCATCGAGCGCCGAAAGCGCGAGAAGTTCCCCCTCGACATCATCGACGAGCTCCCCGAGATGATCGCCCGAGGCTACGAGGCCATCCCCGAGGAGGACATCGTCTTCCTGTCGTGGTGGGGCCTCATGCACGACAAGCCGAAGGTCGGCACCTTCATGGTGCGCGTCAAGGTGCCCGGTGGGCGCATCCTGCCGTCCCAGCTCGACGCGCTCGGACGCCTGTCTCGCGACTACGGCCGCAACTACGGCGAGCTCACCACCCGCCAGGGCATCCAGCTCCACTGGGTACGCCTCGACCAGCTGCCGGAGGTCCTCGGAGCCATCGAGGCGGCAGGGCTCACGACCGCCGGTGGCGAGGGGGACACCGTCCGGAACGTGACGAGCTGCCCGGTCGCCGGCATCGACCGCGCCGAGCTCTTCGACGTCTCGCCGCTCGTCGCCGAGGTGGCGCGCTTCTTCTCCGGCAACCGCGACTACTCGGACCTGCCGCGCAAGCACAAGTACACGATCAGCGCCTGCCCCGCGCAGTGCAACGCCCCCGAGATCCACGACGTCGCACTCGTCGGCACGCTGCGAGACGGCCGCCCCGGGTTCGGGGTGCGCGTCGGCGGCGGCCTCTCGGCGACCCCGCGCCTGTCACGCGACCTCAAGGTGTTCGTCCCGGCCGCGCCGACCGAGGGCGTCATCGAGGTGCTGCGGGCGATCACCGACGTCTGGCAGACGAACCTCCGCTACCGCGTCAGCCGCGTGAAGGCGCGCATCAAGTTCATGGTCGACGACTACGGCCCCGACGGCGTGCGCGCCCTCGTCGAGGAGCGCCTCGGGCGCCGCCTCGAGGACGGCGAGGCGCCGCCCGCGGCCTTCGACGACGACCACCTCGGCGTCCGGCCCCAGCGCCAGGAGGGACTCGCCTACGTCGGCGTGCCGGTGCCCATGGGCTGGGTGCGCGGGGACCAGCTCGTCGCCCTCGGGGACCTCCTCGGGTCCTTCGGCGGCGAGGCCCGCTTCACACGTGCGCAGAACCTCATCGTGGCGAACGTCCCCGAGGGGCGCGTGCCCTGGCTCGTTCGCGAGCTCGAGGCGATCGGCCTCGAGCCCAACCGCTCCAAGCTCTACGCCCGCTCGGTGGCCTGCACCGACCACCAGTTCTGCAACTACTCGGTGGCCGAGACGAAGGGGAAGCTGCGCGAGCTGCTCGCCGAGCTCGAGCGGCGCTTCGGCGCGGGGGCGGTCGAGGAGCTTCGCATCCACATGGACGGCTGCCCGCACGCGTGCGCACAGCACTGGATGGGCGACGTCGGCCTGCAGGGCACCACCGCGACCGACCCGGCCACCGGCCGACGGATCCAGGCCTACAACCTGCGCCTGCGCGGCGGGATGGGCACGAGGGCCGCGATCGGCGTGCCGGTCCTCCGGCGCATCCCCGAGGAGGAGGTGACCGAGGTCGTGGCGCGCCTCGTCGGCGCCTGGCTGGCCGAGCGCGACCGCTCGGGGGGGTCGCTCGACTTCGCCGAGTTCCTCGCGCGCCACGACGACGACGAGATCCGCACCATCTGCGCCGCGGGCGAGGACGAGCGGCCGGGCGAGACGGCGCGGCCCCGGGCGCAGGTCCGGGTGCCCGGCATGCTCATCGAGGCGACCGGCGGCGCCGACGTCGTCGACGTCGAACCCGCCACGATCGGTGCCGTCCTCGCCGAGCTCAAGGCCCGCTACCCGGCGCTCGTCGCGCAGGTCCTCGGCCCCGACGGGGAGGTGGCGGCCTCCATCAACCTCTTCATCGGCGAGGAGGACGTCCGCGCCCTCGGCGGCATGGACGCCAAGCTCGCCGCCGGCCAAGAGCTCACGATCCTGCCAGCCCTCTCGGGCGGCGCCTGGTAGCGAGGAGGGACGATGCACGCGCTCGCGTCCAGCGAGGAGGCGACCGACCGGGTCGTCTTCGACGACCTCGAGGTGGGCGAGCTCGCGATCGAGCTCGACCCCTGCGAGCCCGAGGAGGTGATCGCCTGGGCGCTCGAGACCTTCGCGCCCGAGCGGGTCGCCGTCGTGACGGCGCTGCAGGCCGAGGGCATGGCGATCCTCGACATGGCGGCCGCGATCCGCCCGGACGTGCGCGTCCTCACGGTCGACACCGGCATGCTGCCCGAGGCGAGCTATCGGGTGATGGACGAGGTGCGCGCCCGCTACCCCTCGGCGCGCTTCGAGGTGCACCGACCCGACGAGGCCGAGGTCGCGGCCCTCGTCGCCGAGCACGGCGAGGACCTCTTCTACCGGTCGGTGCCCCTGCGGCTGCGCTGCTGCGAGGTTCGCAAGGTCCGCCCGCTCGTCCGGGCGCTCGAGCACCTCGACTGCTGGATCACCGGGCTGCGGCGCGACCAGTGGGCCTCGCGCGCGGCGATCCGCAAGGTCGAGCTCGACCACGACCACCTCGGGATCGTGAAGCTCAACCCCCTCGCCGACTGGACGAAGGAGGAGGTCTGGGCCTACCTCGCCGCGAGCGGGGCGCCCGTGCACCCCCTCTACGCCGAGGGCTACACGAGCATCGGCTGCGCTCCCTGCACCCGCCCGATCCGTCCCGGCGAGGACGAGCGCGCCGGGCGCTGGTGGTGGGAGGAGAACGCCCCGAAGGAGTGCGGGATCCACTGCCCCATCGAGACCGGCGGCTTCGAGCACGAGGCGAGCGCCATCATCGGTGACCGGCACTGAGGGGTCCGGCGGCGGGGAGCCCGCGAGGGCCCCGGGCGGGTCGGGCGCGCCGACCGGTGGCCCCCTGCTCCTCGACGAGGAGGAGGCAGAGCTCGTGACGGTCGAGGCCGAGGCGGCCGCGCGCGTCCTCCCCGAGCCGCGCCGGAGCGAGGCGGCGCGCATCGCCGAGGCGGCGCGCCGGGGCGAGGTGCCCGCGGCCCTCGGCGCGGCGCTCGGCGAGCTGCTCGAGGCGTCGCTCGCGGGCGGCCGGGCCCGCCGGCTCCACCTCGCCGAGGGCGAGCGGGTGCTCACCGGAGTGCTCCGGCGCACCCCGGTGGGCCGCGCCCTCGCCGAGCGCCTCGAGGAGCTCAACGAGGCGCTCGGCGCACTCGTCGGCAGGCGCCTCGAGGCGGTCGCCGCCGGCATGCGCACGGCGGGGCACTACACGCTCACGATCCGCTGCGACGGGGTGGGCGTGACACTCGCCGTCGGCCCCCGCGGCGTCGAGCTCGAGCACCTCAGCGCCTAGCCCGAGCGCGCCCTCGCCGGGCGCCTGCAGCGGGGCCCCCGGTTGGGACTGGGGCGGGACCGCCTTCTAGGATCGTCCCGTCGGGGCATCGAGTGTCGGGGACCCCGCCCCAGGGGAAGGCGCAGTCGTGGCTGAGAGCATCACCATCACGGACAACCGGACCGGCCAGTCCATCGAGGTGCCGATCGTCGACGGCGGCGTCTCGGCGGCTGAGTTCTCGAAGCTCCTGCCGGGGATCTGGTTCTACGACCCGGGCTTCTCGGCCACGGCCGAGTGCGAGAGCGCGATCACCTTCATCGACGGCGACGCGGGCATCCTCCGCTACCGCGGCTACCCGATCGAGCAGCTCGCGGAGCGCTCGACCTACCTCGAGGTCGCCTACCTCCTCCTCAACGGGGACCTGCCGACGCGCGAGCAGTACGACGCCTGGGTGCGCGAGATCACCTACCACACCTTCATCCACGAGAACGTGCGCAAGCGCTTCCTCGAGGGCTTCCACTACGACGCGCACCCGATGGGCATGCTCGTCTCGGCGGTCGCCGCGCTCTCCACCTTCTACCCCGAGGCGAAGAACATCTTCGACCCCGAGTCGCGCCACAAGCAGATCGTCCGGCTCATCGCGAAGATGCCGACCCTCGCGGCAGCCACCCACCGCTTCAGCGTCGGCATGCCCTTCGTCTACCCGGACAACTCGCTCGGGTTCGCCGAGAACTTCCTGTCGATGATGTGGAAGGTCGCCGAGCCGCGCTTCGAGGCCAACCCGGTGCTGGCACGGGCCATCGACGTCCTGTTCATCCTGCACGCCGACCACGAGCAGAACTGCTCGACGACGACGATGCGCGTCGTCGGCTCCTCGCACGCCGACCCGTACTCGTCGTGCGCCGCGGCGACCGCCGCCCTCTACGGGCCGCGCCACGGCGGGGCGAACGAGGCCGTGCTGCGCATGCTCACGAGCATCGCCTCGATCGACAACGTGCCGGCCTTCATCCAGGCGGTGAAGGAGGGCAAGGGTCGCCTGCAGGGCTTCGGGCATCGCGTCTACAAGAACTACGACCCGCGGGCGAAGATCATCCGTCGCATCGCCTACGAGGTCTTCGAGGTCACCGGCAAGAACCCCCTCCTCGACATCGCCCTCAAGCTCGAGGAGGCGGCGCTCGCCGACGAGTACTTCACCTCGCGCAAGCTCTACCCGAACGTGGACTTCTACTCCGGCCTCATCTACCAGGCGATGGGCTTCCCCGTCGAGATGTTCCCCGTGCTCTTCGCCATTCCCCGCACGTCCGGGTGGCTCGCCCACTGGGTCGAGATGCTCGACAAGAACACGAAGCTCGCCCGGCCGCGCCAGATCTACAACGGGAGCCCCGAGCGACCCTACGTCCCGATCGAGCAGCGCTCCTAGCGCGCCGGCCAGGGGCGCGGCGCGATCGCTGGCGCCTATGGCGCCGATGCGCTAGACAGATCGGACGCCGCGCGAAGGGCGCGGCAGGGATCGGGGGGGATCCGCGCGACGGCCCGCCGCCTCGGCGTGCGGGCCGTCGCCGCGTGCGCCGCCCCGGCGGCGGGCCGCCTCGAAGCAGGCGATCGCCGCAGCGGCGGCGACGTTCAGCGAGGGGATCGGCCCCGCGAGGGGGATGCGGACGAGGAGGTCGCAGCGGGCCCGCGTGAGAGGGGCGAGGCCGCGGCCCTCGGCGCCGAGCACGACGGCGAGCGGCTCGGCGAGCACCTCGACGTCCCAGAGCGAGCGGTCCCCCGACGCGTCGAGCCCGACGACCCACACCCCGGCCGCCCGCAGCGCGCGAAGCGCGGCGGGGATCCCCGCCACGAGGGCGATCGGCAGGTGCTCGACGGCTCCCGCGGCGGCCTTCGCCGCGCTCGGCGTGACGTGGGCACCCCGCCGACGGGCGAGGACGGCGCCGGTCGCCCCGGCGCACAGGGCGCTGCGCAGGACGGCACCGAGGTTCCCCGGGTCGGTGACCGAGTCGAGCACGACGAGGAAGGGCGGGTCGCCACGCTCGCCGGGCGCCGCGAGGTCGGCGAGCGGCGCCGGCACGAGGGGGGCGGCGAGGGCCACGACCCCCTGGTGCGCCTCGGAGCGGGCTCGGCGCGCGAGCTCGGGCGCGCCGACGCGCCGCACCGGGACGCCGGCCGCGCCCGCCAGGGCGAGCAGCTCCCGGACCGGCCCCGCCCCGTCGCGTCCCGCCGCGACGAGGACCTCGTGCACCGGCCGCCGGCCGGCGACGAGCAGCTCGCGCACCGCCTGCAGCCCCTCGACCTGCTCGCCGCCGAGCCGCCCGGGCGCGTCCGGCGAACCCCGTCGGCGCGCCCGGGGCGTCACCGCTCGAGGAGGGCGACGGCGAGGCAGGCGAGGCCCTCGAGCCGGCCGAGGCTGCCGAGGCGCTCGGCGCGCGTCGCCTTCACGTGGACGGGCCCCCCCGCCGCAGCCGACAGCCGCGCCGCCATCTCGGCGCGCGCCGGGGCGAGGCGCGGCGCCTCGGCGACGACCGTGCAGTCGGCGTTCACGAGGCGCCAGCCGTCGCGTCCCAGGAGGCGGGCGCAGGCGCCGAGGAGCTGGAGGCTGTCGGCGCCCCGCCAGGCCTCGTCGGTGTCGGGGAAGTGACTCCCGATGTCGCCGAGGCCGGCAGCGCCGAGCAGCGCGTCGGCGAGCGCGTGGGCGAGGGCGTCGGCGTCGCTGTGCCCCGAGAGGCCGCGCTCCTCGGCGAAGCAGACGCCGCCGAGGACGAGCGGGCGGGGGGCCTCGCCCTCGGCGAGGAAGCGGTGGAGGTCGACCCCCAGGCCGATCCGCTGCTCGCTCACGGCACGCCGCCGCAGCCAGCGAGGGCGGCGGCGCGCTCGAGGTCGCCCGCCTCGGTGAGCTTCAGGTTGCGTGCCTCGCCGGGCACGACGACGACGCGTCCGCCCACGCCCTCGACGAGGCAGGCGTCGTCCGTGCCCTCGCCCCCGCCGGCGTGCGCGAGCCGCAGGACCGCCGCGGCGAAGGCCTGGGGGGTCTGCACGGCGACGAGCTCGTCGCGTGCGAGCGTCTCGACCACCTCGCCCCCGCGCACCCGCTTCACCGTGTCGGCGAGGGCGAGGCCCGGGACGGCGCCGTCGGCCCCGGCGCGCACCGCGGCGACGACGGCACGGAACAGCGACGGCGAGGCGAGGGGGCGCGCCGCGTCGTGCACGACGACCACCTCGGCCTCGGCGGGCACGAGGGCGAGGCCGGCGCGGACGCTCGCGGCACGCGTGGCGCCGCCGGGGACGACGAGGCGGCAGCCCGCGTGGCGGGCCGGCTCGCCGAGCGCCTCGGGCGGCAGCACGAGGACGACCTCGTCAGCGACGCTTCGAGCCGCCTCGACCGCCCACTCGAGCACGGCTCGCCCCTTGAGCGAGGAGAACTGCTTCGGGCGCCCGAAGCGCCGGCCGGAGCCGGCGGCGACGACGATCGCCCAGACGCCGCCCGGCACGGACGGGCCGCTAGGGCAGGGCGGCGTTCAGCCGCTCCTCGGCCTCCGCCTCGCTCACGCCGATGGCGAAGGTGAGCTCGGACACGAGGATCTGACGGGCGCGGTTCAGCATCCGCTTCTCCCCGGCCGACAGCCCCTTGTCCTTGTCGCGAATCGAGAGGTTCCGCACGACCTCGGCGACCTGGTAGATGTCCCCCGACTTCAGCTTCTCGACGTGGTTCTTGTAGCGCCGGGACCAGTTCGTCGGCATCCGCGCCTCCTTCTTGCGGAGGACGGCGAACACCTCCTCGACCTCCTCGTCGTTGATCACCTCCCGCAGGCCGACCTCGTCGGTGTTGTCGGCCGGCACCATCAACGTGAGGTCCCCGTAGGCGAGGCGCAGGACGAGGTACTCGCGCTTCTCGCCGAACGCCTCGCGCACCTCCCGCCGCTCGACCACCGCGGCGCCGTGGTGGGGGTAGACGACCTTGTCGCCAACGTCGAACACTGCGCGGCTCCTTCGACTACGGGCGGGAAGCAGGCACCGCCCAGGCGGCGCGCCGAGCAACGAGGAGTGCCGGCGCAGCCGCTCCAGTGTACCGCCTCGGCGAGCGCCCCCTCGCCACCTGCGCTAGGCGAGGTGGTCGAGGATGCTCGTCTCGGTGAGGCGGGCGATGCCGCTCTTCACCGCGCGCGCCCGATCCTCGCTCATCCCCGCCGCCACGGCGAGGTCCCCGACCGGGGCGCGCACGAGGCCGTGGAGGTCGCCGAAGCGCCCGACGAGGCCGCGCACCTCGTCGCTCGAGAGCTGGGGCAGGCGGTGCAGGAAGCGCAGCCCCCGCGGGGAGACCGGGGCGTCCAGCGCCACGGGGGCACCCGGCGGCGCGAGGACGGCGGCGACCCGCTCGAGCGAGGCGAGGTCGTCGGTCCCCATGTCGGCGAGGCGCTCCAGCACCTCGTCGACGCTCGGGCCACTGGACGGGAGGTAGTCCTCGAGGAGCAGGCGCCGCTCGCCGTACACCCCGGTCGCGAGCTCGTCGAGCTGGATCTGCACCAGGCGGCCGTGCGGGCCGAGCTCCTCGAGCAGGTCGCCGATCTCCCCCGCGACGCGCAGCACCATCTCCATCTGCTGGAGCACGCCCGCCACCTCGCCGACGGTGACGACGTCCTCGACCTCGCAGCGCCCGAGCGTGGCGCGCTCCTCGTCGAGGCGGGCCTTGAAGCGCTCGAGGGTGCGCAGGAGGTGGCTCGAGCGGGCGATGAGGAGCTCGGGCGGCTGCAGCTGGCGCCGGGCGTCGCGCCGGTAGAGGGTGATCGTGCCCATCTCCTCGGACACCGCGATCACCGGCACGTCGAGCGCCCGCGCGACGCGCTCGGCGGTGCGATGGCGCGTCCCGGTCTCGCTCGTCGGCGTCGAGGGGTCGGGCACGAGGTGGACGTTGGCCCAGGCGATGCGCGTGCCACGGCGGTCGAGGATGATGGCGCCGTCCATCTTGGCGAGCTCCGAGAGCCGCTGGGGGCTGAGCTCGGCGTCGATGTGGAAGCCGCCCGAGGACACGGCGAGCACCTCCGGCCCGTCGCCGAGGACGATGAGCGCCCCCATCCTCGCGGCGAGGATGCGCTCGAGCCCCTCGCGCATCTTCGACCCAGGCACCACCTGGGCGAGCAGCTCGCGCAGCGCGCCGTCCGGGCGGTCCACCCGCCCAGCCTACCCAGGCGCCGGGGCGCAGCCCGCCGCGGCGATCGCCTCGGCGAGCGTGGCGGCACGCACGAGCTCGATCGCCCCGCACGGCGCGGGCGTCGACGCCGGCACGACGGCCCGGCAGAAGCCGCGGCGCGCCGCCTCGGCGAGGCGGCGCTGCACGTGGGTGACCTGCCGCAGCTCGCCGCCGAGGCCGACCTCCCCGAAGGCGACGAGGTCGCCGCCGAGGACCGCGCCCGCGGCGGCCGAGGCGAGCGCGAGGGCGAGGGCGAGGTCGACCGCCGGCTCGGCGACGCGCAGGCCGCCGACGACCGACGTGAACACGTCCGCACCCGACAGCGCCACGCCGGCGCGCTGCTCGAGCACGGCGAGCACGAGGGCGAGGCGCCCCCCCGGCAGACCTCCCGCGACGCGCCGGGGGAGCGCGAGCTGGCTCGGGGTGACGAGCGCCTGCAGCTCGACGAGCAGCGGCCGGTGCCCCTCGAGCACCGGGACGACGACGCTGCCCGGCACCGACGGGAGGCGGTCGGCGAGCAGGTGCGCGCTCGGGTCCGCCACGCCCTCGAGGCCGGCCCCCGTGAGCTCGAACACGCCGACCTCGCCCGCCGGGCCGAAGCGGTGCTTGAGGACGTGGAGCACCCGGAGGGCGTGGTGGCGGTCCCCCTCGAAGCGCAGGACGGTGTCGACGAGGTGCTCGAGCGCGCGCGGCCCCGCGAGGGCGCCGTCCTTCGTCACGTGGCCGACGAGGATGGTCGCGGTGCCCGACGCCTTCGCGTGGGCCGCGAGGCGCGCCGCGCACTCGCGCACCTGCGCCACGCTCCCGGCACCCGCCGCCGCGGCGGGATCGGCGACGGTCTGGATCGAGTCGACGACGAGGAGGTCGGGGCGCAGCTCCTCGGCGACCTCGAGCGCCGCGGCGAGCGAGGTGGTCTCGAGCAGGTGGAGGCCGGCGACCACCGCCCCGAGGCGCGCCGCCCTGCGACGCACCTGCTCGGCAGACTCCTCCGCGGAGACGATGAGGCAGCGCCGCCCCTGGGCGGCGAGCGCCGCAGCGCCCTGCAGGAGCAGCGTCGACTTGCCGATCCCCGGCTCGCCGCTCAGCAGGCTCACCGAGCCGGGCACGAGGCCGCCGCCGAGCGCCCGGTCGAGCTCGCCGAGGCCGGTCGCGTACGGCTCGCCGGCGCCGCACGGGATCGCCTCGATCGGCACCGCCTGCGCCGCGAGACCGACCGCGCGGCGACGGCCGGCGTGCTCGAGGACGAGCGTCCCCCAGCTCGCGCACTGCGGGCACCGCCCGGACCAGCGGGCGAAGCTCCCGCCGCAGGCGCTGCAGCGGTGCTGCGTCCGGTCGCGCACGCCCGGCACCTAGGCGCCCGGCCCGCGTCGAGCGCCGCCTCGGGCGCGCCGAACGCCCAGCCACGACGAGACGTCCTGCACCCGCGCGACGCTACGGCCGAGGTGTCTCGCCCCCCGACCGGCGCAGCGCTCAGCGAGCCGACACGCGCGGAGGGCGGGCGAGGGGCAGGAGGAGCTCGGCGAGGCTCGTCCCCGGCGACGCCGCGAGCTGCGCCGCCTGCGTGCGGCAGGAGAAGCCGTCGATGACGAGGTGCTCGTCCTCCCCGAGCGAGCGGAGGGCGGGGAGGAACTTGGCGGCCGCGATCTCGCGAGAGAGGCCGTCGTGCTCGGCCCGGAAGCCGAACGACCCGGCGAGGCCGCAGCACCCCGCGTCGAGGACCTCGACCGAGAAGCCGGCCCGAGCGAGCAGGCGCCGCTCGGCCTCCATCCCGACCGCGGCGCGCTGGTGGCAGTGGGGGTGGACGACGACTCGGCCGCCGCCGACCGGCGCGTCCGGCGACCAGCCGATGGCTTCGAGGTGCTCGGCGAGGGTGCGGGCGCTCGCCGCGAGGCGCGCGGCCCGCTCGTCGTCGGGCAGGAGCTGCACGAGCTCGTCCTTGAACGCGGCGAGACAGCTCGGCTCGACGACGACGACGGGCAGCGAGGCGGCGAGGTGCCCGTCGAGCACGTCGAGGACCTGGCCGAGCATGCGGCGTGCCAGGCCGAGCATGCCGACGTCGTAGAGCGGCCGGGCGCAGCAGGCCCAGCGGCGTGGCAGCGCGACCCGCTCGCCTGCCGCCTCGAGGAGCTCGAGCGCCGCCTGGGCGCGCGCCGGGAGGTAGGCGTCGGAGAAGGTGTCGGGCCACAGCACGACCGTCGGCGAGGCAGCGCGCGCCGCGGCGCGCGCCGCCGGCGAGCGACGGAAGCTCGTCCGGGCGAAGGCAGGCACGGGGCGCTGCGCCGACAGTCCGGCGAGGCGGCGCAGCGCGCGGCCGGGGAAGGGGTCGGCGAGGAGGGCGTTGGCCGCCCGGGGGGCGCGCGTCGCCGCCCGGGCGAGGAAGGGGACGAGGCCGAGCGCGTACGCGGCGCGCGGGCGCAGCCGGCCGGCGTAGTAGTGGGAGAGGAACTCCGCCTTGTAGGCCGCCATGTCGACGTGCGTCGGGCAGTCGACGGCGCAGCCCTTGCACGACAGGCACAGCTCGAGCGCCGCGCGCACGTCCTCGTTGCGCCACGTCTCCGGGGTGACCTCCCCCTGGAAGAGTTCGGCGAGCAGCTTGGCGCGCCCTCTCGTCGAGTGGAGCTCGTCACGGGTGGCGCGGTACGAGGGGCACATCACGCCGACGTCGTCGCGCCGGCAGCGCCCGACGCCCACGCAGCGCTCCACCGCGAGCTGGAGGCTGCCGCCGTCGCTGGCGAAGGCGAAGTGCGTCGGGCGCAGCCGCGCCGCTCGGTAGGAGGCGCCGTAGCGCAGGTCGGCGTCGAGGGGGTTGGCGTCGACGAGCTTGCCCGGGTTCATGCGGCCGTCGGGGTCGAAGGCCGCCTTGAGGCGGCGGAAGGCGACGAGGAGCTCGGGTCCGAACATCTTCCCGAGCAGCTCGCCGCGGGCCTGGCCGTCCCCGTGCTCGCCCGACAGCGAGCCGCCGAGCTCGACGCAGAGGTCCGCGGCGCGCTCGACGTAGGCGCGAAAGCGCGCCCGGCCCTCGGGCGAGCGGAAGTCGAAGTCGTTGCGGGTGTGGGCGCAGCCCTGACCGAAGTGCCCGTACCACATCCCGGTGTAGCCGAACTCCTCCCACAGGGCGCGGATCCCGCGCAGGTAGGCGCCGAGCCGCTCGGGCGCCACCGCGGCGTCCTCCCAGCCCTCGTGGTTCGGCGGCGCCCCCGGGGGGTGAGCCGCGGCGGCGAGCGCCGAGTCCCGGACGCGCCAGACCGCGGCCTGCTCGCCGGCGTCGCGGTAGGCGGTGGCGACCGCGCCCTCGGGGAGGTCGGCGAGCAGGTCGGCGAGGCGGCCGTCGGCCTCGTCGGGGTCGTCGGCGCCGACCTCGGCGAGCAGCCAGCCTCGCCCCTCGGGCAGCAGCTCGAGCTCGGCGAGGTTGAGGCGCAGCGCCCGCATCTGGCGCACGAGGATCTCGTCGAGGCCCTCCAGCCCGAGCAGCTGGTGCCGAAGGAGGTGCGGCACGGCGTCCGCCGCCTCGTAGACGTCGGGGAAGCCGAGCACGACGAGGCGGCGCAGGCGCGGGCTCGCGACGAGGCGCAGCGTCGCGCCGAGCACGACGACGAGGGTCGACTCGGAGCCGACGAGGGCCCGCGCGACGTGCGGCCCGCGCTCGGGCAGGAGCTCGTCGAGGTTGTAGCCGGACACGCGGCGCGGGATGTCCGGGTAGCGGGCGCGCACGAGGTCGCCGTAGTCGGCGGCGATCGAGCGCAGCGTGCCGTAGATGCGGCCGGTCTCGCCCGGCGCGCTGGCCAGCTCGTCGAGCTGTGCCGACGTGAGCGACCCGACGTCGAGGAGCGTGCCGCCGTAGGTGAGGACACGGAGGCGCTCGACGTTGTCGACGGTCTTGCCCGCGTACAGGGCGTGCGTGCCGCACGAGTTGTTCCCGATCATCCCGCCGATCGTGCACCAGGCGTGCGTCGCCGGGTCGGGACCGAAGGTGAGGCCGTGCGGGGCGGCGGCCGCGCGCAGGTCGTCGAGGACGACGCCGGGCTCGACGACGGCGATACGGCGGTCGGGGTCGAGCTCGAGGATGCGGTTCATGTGCCGGCTCAGGTCGAGGACGACCGCGACGTTGCACGCCTGGCCCGCGAGGCTCGTGCCCGCCCCGCGGGCGAGGACGGGGACGCCGAACTCCCGGCACAGCGCGACCGCCTCGACGACGTCGGCCACGTCGCGGGGGAAGACGACGCCGAGAGGCACCTGGCGGTAGTTCGAGGAGTCGGTGGCGAAGACCGCGCGGGTGGCGGCGTCGAAGCAGACCTCGCCGCGCACGGCCGCGGCGAGCGCACGCGAGAGGGCGGCGCCTGCTCCCGCCTGCGCGCGCCGGCTCACCGGAGCGCGCCCTGCGCCTCGTCGGGACGGGCACGCACCCGACGGGCCGTCCCATCGCGCACGTCCGGCATGCCGGCGAGGATAGGCGATGGGCTCGCGCGCACCGGGCCCCTGCGCGCCCTAGGGGGAGGGGCAGGCGTCAGGGGCCCGGGCACCCGCGAAACCACCGGCGGGCAGCCCTCACTCCTCGAGCCGTACACGCGCCCGACGATCCTCTCGCGGGCGCTCGTCGCTCAGGAGTCCGCGCCGGCCCCCGCGAGCTCGACCGGCGGCGGCTCGAGGCCCTCCACGGCCCGGAAGACGATGGCGCCGTCCTCGGCGTCGACGATGACCGTCTCCCCGACCCGGAACTCCTTCCAGAGGAGCTTCTCCGACAGCGGGTCCTCGACGAGCTGCTGGATCGCCCGCCGCAGGGGACGGGCGCCTAGGGTCGGCTCGTAGCCCTTCCTCGCCACGAGCTCCTTCGCGGCCCGGGTCAGCTCGAGGCCGATGCCCTGGCCCTCGAGCTGGTCGCGCACGCGCTGGACCATGAGGTCGACGATCTGCACGACCTCGTCGAGGTGCAGCTCGTGGAAGACGATCACCTCGTCGATGCGGTTCAGGAACTCGGGCCGGAAGTGCGCCTTGAGCGCCTCGTGCACCTTCTCCTTCATCCGCTCGTAGGTGACCGCCTCGCTCGTCCTCGAGAAGCCGACCGCGACCTTGCGCAGGTCGGCGGTCCCGAGGTTCGAGGTCATGATGAGGACCGTGTTCTTGAAGTCGACCGTCCGGCCCTGGGCATCGGTGAGCCGCCCGTCCTCGAGGATCTGGAGGAGCGCGTTGAACACGTCTGGGTGCGCCTTCTCGATCTCGTCGAAGAGCACCACCGAGAAGGGCTTGCGCCGCACCGCCTCGGTCAGCTGGCCGCCCTCCTCGTAGCCGACGTAGCCCGGCGGCGAGCCGACGAGCCGGCTCACCGTGTGCTTCTCCATGTACTCGCTCATGTCGAGCTGGATGAGCGAGCTCTCGTCGCCGAAGAGGAACTCCGCCAGCGCCTTGGCGAGCTCGGTCTTGCCGACGCCCGTCGGGCCGAGGAAGATGAACGACCCCGAGGGGCGCTTGGGGTCCTTGAGCCCGGCACGCGTCCGCCGGATCGCCCGCGACAGCGCCTTGATGGCGTCCTCCTGGCCGACGATCCGCTTGTGGAGCTCCTCCTCCATGCGCAGGAGCTTGGCCGTCTCCTCCTCGGTCAGCTTGTAGACGGGGATGCCCGTCCAGTTGGCGAGCACCTCGGCGATGACGTCCTCGTCGACGACGTCGAAGAGCTCGACGCCCTCTGCCCGCCACTCCTGCTCCATCGCCGTCTTGCGCTCGAGCTTGGCCTGCTCCTGGTCCGCGAGCTTCTTCGCCAGCTCGAAGTTCTGGCGGTCGAGGGCAGCCTCCTTCTCGGCGCGCAGCCGGACGAGGTCCTGCTCGAGCCGGCGGTACTCGGGCGGCGTCGACATCCGCCGGATGCGCAGCCGGCTGCCCGCCTCGTCGATCAGGTCGATCGCCTTGTCCGGCAGGAACCGGTCCGAGATGTAGCGGTCGGCGAGGTTCGCCGCGGCCACGAGCGCCTGGTCGGTGATGGTGACCTGGTGGTGCTGCTCGTAGCGGTCGCGCAGGCCCTTCAGGATCTCGATCGTGTGCGCGAGCGACGGCTCCTCGACCTTGATCGGCTGGAAGCGCCGCTCGAGCGCGGCGTCCTTCTCGAGGTGCTTGCGGTACTCGTCGAGGGTCGTCGCGCCGATCGTCTGCAGCTCGCCGCGAGCGAGCATCGGCTTCAGGATCGAGGCGGCGTCGATCGCCCCCTCGGCCGCGCCGGCGCCGACGAGCGTGTGCAGCTCGTCGATGAACAGGATCGTGTCGCCGCGCGTGCGGATCTCCTTCAGCACCTTCTTCAGGCGCTCCTCGAAGTCGCCCCGGTAGCGGCTCCCGGCGACGAGCGCGCCGAGGTCGAGCGTGTACAGCTGCTTGCCCTTCAGCGTGTCGGGGACCTCGTTGGCGACGATCTGCTGCGACAGCCCCTCGACGATCGCCGTCTTGCCCACGCCCGGCTCGCCGATCAGCACCGGGTTGTTCTTCGTGCGGCGCGACAGCACCTGCATGAGGCGCTCGATCTCGCGGTCACGCCCGATCACCGGGTCCAGCTTGTGCTCGCGCGCGAGCTGCGTCAGGTTGCGCCCGAACTGGTCGAGCACGGGGGAGCCGCTCGGCGCCTGCTCGCCCGAGGACCCGCCCGTGGTCGCGCCGGCGGTCTCGCGGCCCTGGTAGCCGGAGAGGAGCTGGATCACCTGCTGGCGCACGCGCGGCAGGTCGGCGCCGAGGCTCTGGAGGACCTGCGCGGCCACCCCCTCGCCCTCGCGCACGAGGCCGAGCAGCATGTGCTCGGTGCCGATGTAGTTGTGCCCGAGCTGCAGCGCCTCGCGCAGCGACAGCTCGAGCACCTTCTTCGCGCGCGGCGTGAACGGCGGGGACCCCGTCGGGGCGGAGCCGGCCGTCCCGATCGTCTCCTCGACCTTCTCGCGCACGGCCTCGAGGGAGATGCCGAGCGACTCGAGGGCCTTCGCCGCGAGACCCTCGCCCTCGTGGATCAGCCCGAGCAGGATGTGCTCGGTGCCGATGAAGCTGTGGTTGAGGAGGCGCGCCTCCTCCTGTGCGAGGACGAGCACCCTCCGTGCCCTGTCGGTGAATCGCTCGAACAACGCCTGCTCCCTCACGCGCCTGCGATGCGACGCAGTCTATCGGCCGGGCGCCCTCCACCGGCTGTCGCTCGGGCCCGGCGAGGGCCTCGTTGTCGGGACGTCCGGCGCGTGGCCTATGGTGCGTAGCAGTGAACGCGCCGGAGCGCTTCGCGCTTCCCGTCGACGACGCCGACCTCGAGCGGCTCGAGGAGACGCTGCGGCGCGTCGTCATCCAGGACGACCCCTTCCTCGACGAGATCGCCACGCACCTCATCTCGGCGGGAGGCAAGCGCCTGCGCCCGGCCCTCGCCATCGCGGCCGCGCGCCTGCGCGGCGAGGCGGGCGAGGACACCCTGCTCGGCGGCGTCGCCGTCGAGCTCGTCCACCTCGCCTCGCTCTACCACGACGACGTCATGGACGAGGCCGTGCGCCGCCGCAACGTCGTCAGCGTGAACGCCCGCTGGGGCAACCTCCTCGCCGTCGTGGTGGGCGACTTCCTCCTCGCGCGTTCCGCGGAGATCGCCGCGTCGCTGGGGACCGAGGTCGCCGGCCTGCTGGCGACCACGCTCGCTCGCCTGTGCGCCGGGCAGGTGGCCGAGGTGCGCGCCGCCTACCGCCTCGACCGCAGCGAAGCCGAGTACCTCCAGGCGATCTCCGACAAGACCGGCGCGCTCATGGGCACCGCCTGTCGCATCGGCGGGATCACGGCCGGGCTGCGCCCGGACCAGCTGCACGCCCTCACCACCTTCGGCGAGTGCCTCGGCATGGTCTTCCAGATCCGCGACGACGTCTTCGACGTCGTCGCGACCGAGGGCGAGCTCGGCAAGCCGCCCGGCCAGGACCTCGCCGAGGGCGTCTACACCCTGCCCGTGCAGCGAGCGCTTCGCGACCCGGCCGTCGGGGCCGAGCTGCGCGAGCTGCTCGGCACGCCGCTGTCGGCCGACGAGCTCGGCACCGCTCGGGCGCTCGTCGCGGCGTCGGTCGGGATCTCCGCCGCGGCAGCCGTGGCCCGCCGCTACGCCGACGAGGCCTGCGACGCCATCCGGCTCCTCGGCAGCGGTCCGGTGCCCGAGGGACTCGAGCAGCTGACGCTCGGCCTGCTCGAGGACCTCGAGCGCTCGACGCGCGCCCTCGCCAGCTGAGACCGCCGGGCACGCCCCCTAGCGCCGCGGCACAGCGCCCTCGGGCGCCGACGGTGCGCCGAGGCCTGCGAGCGCGCGGGCGCGGACCCAGCGCTCGACGAAGAAGGCGAGGAAGGGCAGCAGCCCCGACGCCGCGATGGCGAGGAGGTAGCCGAGGCCGAGGCGTGCGCGCCGCGTCACGTCGTAGCCGACGACGAGGTAGACGAGGTAGCACACGCCGTGGATCGGCCCGACGACGGCGACGACACCGGGCCGTCCGGCCGCGTACTGCAGCGGCACGCCGACCAGGACGAGGACGATGAGCAGCGTCCCGACGACGTAGGCCATCGCCCGAAGGCGCGCCAGCGCCGCGCTCACCGTCGGCCCGCCGCGTCCCGCCGGGCGAGCTCGGCGAGGTAGTCGTTGTAGGCCGCGAGCGCCGCGTCCTCCTCCTCCGGGCGGCGCTCGAGCGCCCCGAGACCGGGGCGGTCCGGCGCGGCGCGCAGCCGCCGCAGCGCCCGAGCGCCGGTCGCCTCGGGGTCGTCGTGGACGAGGTTCCACCACACGACGACGCCGAACACGGCGAACAGCGGCCACTCGACCGAGTAGAGGTAGCCGAGCCGGTCGCCCGCCAGGGCCACGGTCACCTGCCACCACATCGCCACGAGGCAGCCGGGCACCCACACCACGAGCGCGAGCGAGCCGAGGAGCGCCCGCCTCGTGCGGTAGCGGGACGGGAGCCTTCCAGTCGACACCGACGCGAGCGTAGGGCGCGACGGCGCCCGACGCGCTCAGCCTCGCGACTCGGGCCGCAGCGCCGGGAAGAGGATCACCTCGCGGATGTTCGCCCGGTCGGCGAGCAGCATCACGAGGCGGTCGACGCCGAGCCCGATGCCACCCGTCGGCGGCATGCCGTGCTCGAGGGCCCGCAGGAAGTCCTCGTCGAGCGCCATGGCCTCCTCGTCGCCGGCCGCCCGGCGCGCGGCCTGCGCCAGGAGGCGGGCGCGCTGGTCGTCCGGGTCGACGAGCTCGCTGTAGGCCTCGGCGACCTCGCGCCCCGCGACCACCGACGTCAGCCGCTCGGCGAGCGCGCCGTCGCGCCGGTGGCGGCGCGCGAGCGGCGAGACCTCCGCCGGGTAGTCGAGGACGTGGACGGGCTCCCACAGCGCCTGCTCGGTCGTCTTCTCGTAGATCTCGGCGAGGACCTGGCCCGCTCCCCAGCCCGGCTGGACCTCGACGCCGAGGCGCGCGGCCGCCGCGGCGAGGGCGTCGCGGCCCAGCTCGAGGCGGCACTCGACGCCCGTCACCTCGGCCACCGCCTCGGCCAGGGTCACGCGCCGCCACGGCGGGGTGAGGTCGAGGGGGCGACCCTGGTGCGTGAGGTGCAGCGTGCCGAGGACCTCGAGGGCCACCGAGGAGACGAGGCCCTCGACGAGGCCCGCCATGTCGAGGTAGTCGGCGTAGGCCTGGTAGGCCTCGAGCATCGTGAACTCGGGGTTGTGCCGAGGCGAGAGCCCCTCGTTGCGGAAGTCCTTGCCGAGCTCGAAGACGCGCTCGAAGCCGCCGACGACGAGGCGCTTCAGGTAGAGCTCGGTGGCGATGCGCAGGTAGTAGTCGGCGTGCATCGCGTGGTAGTGCGTGACGAAGGGCCGGGCGTTCGCGCCGCCGGGGACGGGCTGGAGGACGGGCGTCTCGACCTCGACGAAGCCGCGCGCCTCGAGGTGCCGGCGCAGCGCCGAGACGGCGCGCGAGCGCAGGAGGAACACCTCGCGCACCCCCTCGTTCGCCCACAGGTCCACCTCGCGCTGGCGGTGGCGGACCTCCACGTCGTGGACGCCCCGCCACTTGTCGCCGAAGCCGCGGCGGGCCTTCGCGAGCAGCGTGAAGCGCTCGACCCGCACCGACAGCTCCCCCCGCTTCGTGCGCACGACCTCGCCGCTCGCGCCGACCCAGTCGCCGAGCGCGAGCCGGCTGAAGCCCTCGAAGTCCTCCGTCGTCGCCTCGAGCGCGAAGAGCTGGATCGAGCCGGTCCAGTCCCGCAGGTCGGCGAAGGCGAGGCGCCCCTGGGGGCGGTGCCGCATGACGCGACCCGCGACGGCGACGACCTCGCCGGAGGATCCGCCCGCGGCGAGGCCGGCGTGGCGCGCCACGACGGCGGCCGTCGCCTGCGTCCCGGGGAAGCGGTAGGGGGGCTCGGGGGTGCTCACCGCCCCTCGCCGACGTTGCGGGCGAAGAGCAGGCGCAGGCCGTGCAGCGTGAGCCAGGGCTCGACGTGGCGCACGGCTCGGCAGTGCGGCGCGATGAGGTCGGCGAGGCCGCCGGTCGCCACGACCGTGGCAGCGCCCAGCTCAGCGAGGAGGCGGGCGCACAGGCCGTCGACGAGCGCGGCGTGCCCGTAGACGGCGCCGACCTGCATCGACTGGACGGTCGAGCGGCCGATCACGTGCTCGGGGGCGCTGAGGGCGACGCGCGGGAGCGCGGCGGCGTGGGCGAAGAGCGCGTCCATCGAGATCTCGAGGCCGGGCGCGATCGCCCCGCCGAGGTACTCGCCGTCGGCGGAGATGGCGTCGAAGGTCGTCGCGGTGCCGAGGTCGACGACGACCGCCGGACCGCCGAAGAGGTCGACGGCCCCGACGGCGTTCACGATCCGGTCGGCGCCGACCTCGCGCGGGTTGTCGTAGAGGATCGCCATGCCCGTCTTGATGCCGGGCTCGACGACGACGAGGGGGACGTCGAGCCAGCGCCGGACCATCTCCCGCAGCGCGGCGGTCACGGCCGGCACCGACGAGGCGCACACGATCCCCTCGATGCGCCCGCCGCCTGCCCGGGCCGCGCCGGGCGCCAGCGCGATGCCGGCGAGGCCGAGGAGCTCGGAGAGCAGGAGCGCGTGCTCGTCGGCCGTCCGCTCGGCGAGCGTCGAGACCCGCCAGCTGCGGCGGAGCCCGGTGATCTCGCCCGGCCGGCGTCCGGCGGCCGACGGCACCGGCGGGTCGAAGACGCCGACCACGGTCTGGGTGTTGCCGACGTCGAGGGCGAGGAGCATGCCCATGGTCTACCCGATGGCAGGCAGGCGGCCGAGCGGGAGCCGTGCGTGCGTCACGGCTCGAGGTCGAGGCCGATGTCGAGGATCGGCGCCGAGTGGGTGAGCGCCCCGACCGAGATGACGTCCGCGCCGGCGGCCGCGTACGCGGCGACGTTGTCGAGCGTGATGCCGCCCGACGCCTCGACGAGCACGCTGCCGGCGGCGGCGCGGGGGTGCGCGCGCACGATCCCGACGGCCTCGGCGACCTGCTCGGGGGTCATGTTGTCGCACAGCACGAGCGTGGCGCCGGCCTCGAGCGCCTCGACGACCTGGTCGAGGCGCTCGCACTCGACCTCGAGCATGCGCCCCGGCCAGCGCAGGCGGGCGAGGCGGACCGCCTCGGCGATGGACACGCCGCCGAGGTGGTTGTCCTTCACGATGACCGCTTCGGACAGGCTCGCCCGATGGTTCGTGCCGCCCCCGGCGCGCACCGCCGCCTTCTCGAGCGCCCGCAGGCCGGGCGTCGTCTTGCGGGTGTCCCAGATGCGCACCGACGGGTTCGCGCGCCCGGCGCGCTCGACGAAGCGCCGGGTCAACGTGGCGACGCCGGACAGGTGGCAGAGGAAGTTGAGCGCCGTGCGCTCGGCGCCGAGCAGGGACCGCAAGGGGCCCTCGACCCGGGCGATGACGCCCCCCGCGCCCACCTCGTCGCCGTCGACGAGGCGCAGCTCGACGCGAAGCGCCGGGTCGACCTGGTCGAACGCCTCGACGACGCAGTCCGTGCCGGCCACGACGCCCGGCGCGCGCGCGACGAAGCAGGCGCGCCCGACCGAGTCGGCGGGGAGCAGCGCCGAGGTGAGGTCGCCGAGGGGCAGGAGGTCCTCGGCGAGGGCCAGGGCGACCGCCTGGCGCACGGCGAGCGCCGGCGGGCGCACGTCGAGCGGGGAGGCGTCGCGAGACCCGCTCACGAGGCGAGCCCCCCGACGCCGGGCAGCCGCCCCGCGGCGGCGAGCCGCCCGTGCACGAGGCGCAGACGGAAGCGCGGATCGTCGCGTTCGGGGAAGTCTCGCCGCGTGTGCGACCCTCGGGTCTCCTCGCGCGCCAGGGCGGCAGCCGCGACGGCCGCGGCCACGGTGAGGAGGTTCGCGAGCTCGGCCCCGGCGACGCCGCCACCCACGCCGCCGGCCCCGAGGTCGGCGATGCGCCGGGCGAGGAGCTCGAGCCCCTCGCGCCAGCGCACGACGCCGGCGAGCTCGCCCATCGAGCGGGCGAGCGCCCGGCGCGCCCCAGCCGGCGACCGCCGGCGGCGCGCCGGCGCGCCCGGCGCCACGGTGGCGACCGGCGGGAGCTGCCGCCCCGGGACGCCCGCGGGCGCGCCCGACAGGGCGCCGAGGGCCCCGCTCGCGCTCGGGCCGGCGCCGGCGAGGGCCGCCTCGGCGGCACGTGCCCCGAAGACGAGCCCCTCGAGCAGGGAGTTCGAGGCCAGCCGGTTGGCGCCGTGGACCCCGGTGCACGCCACCTCGCCCGCCGCGTACAGGCCGGGGAGTGCGCTCGCGCCGGCGAGGTCGGTGAGCACCCCGCCGCACAGGTAGTGGGCCGCTGGCGCGACGGGGACCGGCTCGCGCGCCGGGTCGAGGCCGGCACCTGCGAGCACGCGAGCGAGAGAGGCGAAGCGCTCGGCGAAGCCCGCCACCGGCCGCACGTCGAGGTAGACGTGGGCGGACCTCTCCTCCGCCATGCGGGCGGCGATCGCCCGGCACACGACGTCGCGCGGTGCCAGCTCGTCGACGAAGCGCTCGCCGTCGGCACCGACGAGCAGCGCCCCCTGCCCCCGCAGCGCCTCGCTGAGCAGCGGGCGCGGCGCGATCGGGACGGCGAGCGCCGTCGGGTGGAACTGGACGAACTCCACGTCGGCGACCGGCACGCCGGCGCGAAGCGCCATCGCGACGCCGTCGCCGGTCGCTCCGGGCGGGTTCGTGGTCACGTCGAAGAGCTGGCCCGCGCCGCCAGAGGCGAGCACGACCGAGTCGGCGAGCGCCTCGAGGGCCGAGCCCGCGGGGTCGAGCGCCAGGACCCCGGCGCAGCGCCCGCCCTCCACGAGCAGGTCGAGGGCGAAGGTCCGCTCGAGGAGCTCGACGGGGCTCGAGCGCAGCGCGCCGACGAGGGCGCGCTCGACCTCGGCGCCGGTGGCGGCTCCCCCGGCGTGCACGACCCGGCGCCTCGAGTGGCCGCCCTCGAGCGAGCGCTCGAGCGAGCCGCCCGCGCCCCGGTCGAGCACCGCCCCGAGCGCGACGAGCTCCTCGACCCGTCGCGGGCCCTCGCTCGCGAGGACGCGCGCGGCGTCCTCGTCGCACAGGCCGGCCCCGGCGGCCACGGTGTCCGCGAGGTGCAGCTCGGCGGAGTCGTCCTCGCCGAGGGCGGCAGCGATGCCACCCTGGGCCCACTCGGTCGTCGACGTCCCGAGGGAGCCCTTCGTCAGGAGCCCGACGCGCCGCCCGCCCTCGGCGAGCTTGAGCGCCGCGAAGCACCCGGCGACGCCGCCGCCGACGACGACGGCGTCGAAGCGTCGGCGCCCGGCCATCAGCAGGCCACCCCCAGGTTGTCGATGAGCCTCGTCGACCCGACCCTCGCCGCCACGAGGAGGCGCACCCGCCCCTCGAGGGTGTCGACCTCCTCGAGGTCGGCCTCGAGCCGGGCCGCGGCGTACTCGAGCCGGGCGAGCGGCTCGGCGCCCACCACCGCCGCCATGGCCGCCTCGAGCTCGCACCGGCGTCGCTCGCCGGCTTCTGCCGCCGCCGCGCCCGCCTGGAGCGCCCGGTACAGCACCGGCGCGGCGCGGCGCTCCGCGGGCGACAGCCGGACGTTCCGGCTCGACAGCGCGAGCCCGTCGGGCTCGCGCACGGTCGGGCAGCCGACGACCTCGACGGGCAGGGAGAGGTCGAGCGCCATCCGCCGCACGACGACGAGCTGCTGGTAGTCCTTCTCGCCGAAGTACGCACGCGTCGGCGCGACGAGGGCGAAGAGCTTCGCGACGACCGTCGCCACGCCCCGCAGGTGCCCGGGGCGTGCGGCGCCTTCGAGCACGTCGCCGAGCGGGCCCGGGTCCACGCTGACCTGGGGAGGGCAGCCGCCCGGGTACAGCTCGTCGACGCTCGGGGCGAAGCAGATGGTGGCGCCCGCTCCGGCCGCCTTGGCGACGTCGCCGTCCAGGTCGACCGGGTAGCGCGCCAGGTCGTCGGGGTCGTCGAACTGGAGGGGGTTGACGAAGATCGAGCAGACGACGACCTCCTGCTGCGCGCGCGCCGCCGCGACGAGCGCGAGGTGCCCGGCGTGGAGCGCGCCCATCGTCGGCACGAGGCCCACCCCCTGGTCGCGCGGCGCGGCCCCGAGGAGGCGGCTGAGCTCGCGGCGGGTCCGTACCAGCTCGGCCACGACCGCCTCAGGCGTCGGCGAGCCAGGCGCCCCGCAGCGGCACCCGTCGCGCGCTCGTCATCGCCTCGCTCCCTCGGACCGCTCGCCGTCTGTGCCCTCCGCCGGAGGGTCCGGGGAGGATAGCAAGTCGCCGAGGCACACCGCCGCGGCCGCGACGGCGGCGGTGCCGCCCAGCCGGTCGCGCCAGCCGGCGGGCACGAGGTCGGGGTCCAGGTCCTCGAGCGGCGCGAGGACGAAGGCGCGCTCGTACATCCGCGGGTGCGGCAGCGTGAGCGCCGGGTCGTCGCTCGTCACCCCCTCGACGAGCAGGACGTCCACGTCGAGGGTGCGGGGACCGAAGCGCTCGGCGCGCACCCGGCCCGCCGCCGCCTCGAGGCGCTGGCCGAAGGCGAGGAGCTCGGCCGGCGACAGGGCCGCCTCGAGGCGGACGACGCAGTTGAGGTAGGGCGGCTGGCCGGGCGGTCCGCCCACCGGCGCCGTCTCGTAGACGGGCGAGACGGCGAGACGCGCATCGAGGGTCCGGAGGGCGTCCACCGCCCGGGCGAGCTCGCCGAGGCGATCGGACAGGTTCGAGCCGAGGCCGAGCCAGGCGCGCACGCTAGCGCGCCCCCCCGTCGGCCTCGCGCCGGCGCGTGATGCGCACCCCGACGCTCGCGAGGTCGGCCGCGAGGGGCGGACGGAGCTTGCGCAGTGCGACCGTGACCGCGCCGACGCGCCCGTCGGCGAGGAGGGCGCCGGCGACGGCCTCGGCGAGCGCCTCGAGGAGGTGGAAGCGCGTCCTCTCGACGACCTCGCGCGCCCGATCGACGAGCTGGCCGTAGTCGACGGCGCGAGCCAGCTCGTCGCTCGCCGCGGCCGGCGAGAGGTCCGCCTCGACGACGAGGTCGAGCTCGAAGGGCTGCGGCCGGTCCTGCTCGCCGGGCAGCGCGCCGTGGGTGCCGAGGAGGCGCAGCCCGAGGATCTCGATGGCGTCGCCGCTCACCGGCCGTCGTGCCCCTGACGAGCGCGTTCCCGCCCACCAGCGCTGCGCGCGCTGCGGCGCTCCGGCCCCTCGGCGTGCCCGCCGAGCTCGGCGAGCACGCCGGGCGCGCGGGGCGCGTCCGCGGCGCGCGCCGCGGGGGGCGGGGCGAGGTCGGTGGCGAGCGCGGCGATCGCTCGGCCCGGCGAGCCGAGCTGGCGGCGCGTGAGCTGCTCCACCGCGGAGATCGCCTGGGGTGGCTCCGGCAGCAGGCGAGCCCAGCACAGGAAGCCGGCGGCGACGCCAGCGACGCGGTCGCCGAGCTCCTCCTCGTGGAGGAGCACGACCTCCCCGGAGCGCAGCCAGGCGTAGAGGGCCGGGTAGAGGGCGCTGACGACCTCGAGCGGGTCGTCGCGCACCCCGAAGGGGAAGTGGGCCGCGGCAATGCCGGCCTGCTCGTAGGCGTGGAGGTTGTGGGTCGAGGCGAGGAGGGAGACGATGCGCGTGAACCCCTGGGCCCGGATCCACAGCAGCTCCTCCCGACGCCGGACCGGCCGGTGGTGCGGGGCGTAGCCGCCGGGGCGCTCGCACAGCGCGAGGCGGTCCTTGATGACCCAGGCGAAGTTGCGGGGGACGATCCCCGCTGCCCAGCGGCCCTTCACCGCCGTGCAGCACCCAGCCGACGCGCCGCCCGACCGACGAGGCGCGCGGCGTGCACCGTCGGGGCGACGTCGTGCACGCGGACCATGGCCACGCCGGCCGCCATCGCCCACACCGCCGAGGCGAGCGAGCCCTCGAAGCGCTCCGCAGGTGGCAGCGGCGCAGCCCCAGGAGGCGCGAGGACGCGGCCGATGAACGACTTGCGGCTCGTGCCGACGAGGACGGGCTCGCCGGCGGCGACGAGCTCGGGCAGGGCGCCCAGCAGGGCGAGGTTGTGCTCGAGCGTCTTGCCGAAGCCGATGCCCGGATCGACGTAGACCTCCTCGACGCCCGCCGCGCGCGCCGCGGCGGCCCCGGCGCGCAAGGCGCCGTGCACCTCGCGGACGACGTCCTCGTAGCGCGGGTCGTCCTGCATCGTCTTCGGCGTGCCCTGCATGTGCATGACGACGAGGCCGACGCCCGCGGCGGCGGCGACGGAGGCCAGGCTGGCGGAGACGTCGTTCACGAGGGTGGCGCCCGCGTCGACCGCCGCGGCCGCGACGGACGGCTTCATCGTGTCGATCGACACCCGTGCGAGCTTGGCCAACGCCGCGACGACGGGCAGGACGCGCCGCAGCTCCTCGGCCTCGTCGACCGGATCGGCCCCTGGCCGGGTCGACTCGCCTCCCACGTCGATGACGTCGGCGCCCTCCGCCACCATCTGTCGACCGCGTGCGATCGCAGCGTCGCGGTCGAAGTAGCGACCGCCGTCGAAGAACGAGTCGGGCGTCACGTTCAGCACGCCCATCACGAGGGGCCGCGCCTGCACGGGGCCAGCCTAGGGCGCAGGCGGTCCTGCGCCGCGGGCGGAGCGATCCTAGCGGTCGCCGCGCACGAAGGCCATCGCCTCGGCTCGCGTCGCCACGTCGGTGCGGAACAGCCCGCGCACCGCGGACGTGATGGTCAGCGCGCCGGGCTTGCGCACGCCGCGCATCGTCATGCACAGGTGCTCCGCCTCGAGGACGACGAGCGTGCCGCGCGGCTCGAGCGCCGCGTCGAGGGAGTCGGCGATCTGCGTCGTGAGGCGCTCTTGCACCTGGAGGCGCCGGGCGTAGGCGTCGACGAGCCGGGCGATCTTCGACAGGCCGGTGATGCGGCCGTCGTCGCTCGGGATGTAGGCCACGTGGGCCTTGCCGATGAAGGGGATGAGGTGGTGCTCGCACAGCGAGGCGAAGGGGATGTCCCGCACCATCACCATCTCGTCGTGCTCGGCGGCGAAGGTGACCTCGAGGTGGCGCGCCGGGTCCTCGAACTGCCCGGAGAGCAGCTCGCGGTACATCGAGGCGACCCGCTCGGGCGTGGCGACGAGCCCCTCGCGCTCGGGGTCCTCGCCGAGCGCGCCGAGCAGCTCGCGCACCGCGGCCGCGGCCTGCTTCGCGTCGAAGGCGCCGTCGTCGCTCGCGAACGCCGTCACGCCCGCCTCGGCTCCTCGACGACCCGGATGTCGGTCAGGTTGCGGTAGCGCTCGGCGACGTCGAGGCCGTAGCCGACGACGAAGGCGGGGGGGATCTCGAACCCGACGTAGGCGAGGTCGAGCCGGGCGCGCTGCTGGCCCTTCTTCACGAGGAGCGCGCAGATCTCGAGGCTGGCGGGCGAGCGCGCCAGCAGACCCTTCCGCAGGTACGACAGGGTGAGGCCGCTGTCGACGATGTCCTCGACAACGAGGACGTGCCGACCGGTCAGGTCGGTGTCGAGGTCCTTCACGATGCGCACGATGCCGCTCGTCTTCGTCGCCGTGCCGTACGAGGACACCGCCATGAAGTCGACCTCGACGGGCAGGCGGATGGCTCGAGCGAGGTCCGCCATGAAGACGAAGGCGCCCTTCAGCACGCCGACGAGGAGCGGTGGCCGCCCGGCGTAGTCGCGGGTGATCTCGGCCCCGAGGGCGTCGACTCGGCGTCGCAGCGTCACCTCGTCGATGAGCACCTCGGCCGCCGCCGGCAGCGCAGCCACCTCGACCCCGCGCACGTGGCGACCTTACCTTCGCACCGCACGGCGTGCCGTCCCGCCGAGGCGCGAGCGAGGGGTCCCCGCCGGCGACGGCGCGCCGGGCGCGGCTCAGTGCTCGGCGGCAGCTCGGTGCTCGGCGACGAGGCGCCCGGCGCGCCGCACGACGCGCCAGCCTCCCGGGAGCTCGCAGGCGCGCACCTCGCCGCGCGCGACGGCGAGGACGCGCTCGACCGCCGCCGCACTCGGTGGGTGCCCGCCGGGCAGCCGCCCCCGCAGCCAACGCCGCAGCGCCCGGCGCGCGAGCGGCAGCGGCGCGGCGCGCAGCGCCGCGGTGCTCGTCGGGTCGACCGCCTCGGCGAGCCGGTCGAGGAGCGCGGCGTCCTCGGCGAGCAGCTCCGCCTCTCGCGCCAGCAGGCCGGCGACGTCGCGCCCGGCGATCTCGTCGGCGAGCGGGAGGAGCTCACGGCGCACCCGGTTGCGCCGGAAGGCACCGTCCTCGTTCGAGGGGTCGTGCACCGTCTCGAGGCCGAGGGAGGCCACGAGCCGTGCCGTCTCGTGCCGACGCAGCCCGAGGATCGGGTGGCGCCACCCCCGCCGCATCCCGGCGAGCCCGTCGAGGCCGGAGCCCCGCAGCAGGTTGAGCAGGACGGTCTCGGCCTGATCGTCGGCCGTGTGCCCGGTCGCTACCCCGTCGGGGAGCGCGGCGAGCCGCAGCGCGCGCGCTCGCGCCTCGAGGTTCGGGCCTGGCGGGCACTCGACGCGCAGCGCGACGAAGCCGGCACCGAGGCGCGCCGCGGCGCGCGCCACGACCTCCGCCTCGAGCGCCGAGCCCGCTCGCAGGCCGTGGTCGACGTGGTACGCGGTCGCGTCGAGGCCCGCCGCGACGGCGAGCGCGAGCAGCGCGAGCGAGTCGGCACCGCCGGAGACGGCGCAGGCGATGGCTGCACCCCGGGGCGGGAAGTCGCAGCGGGGCAGCAGCTCGGCAGCGAGCGCCGATCGCACGCCCGCTCCGGCTAGGTCGCAGCGCGCGCCGTGCCGCCGACTCGCGCGACCCAGCGGCTCGGGTCGCGGATCTCGTCGAGGGTCGGCAGCATCTCCGGCCCGCTCCACACGAGCGCCAGGAGCTCGGCGCCGCCGGCCCGCTCGACGGCCTCGACGAACGCCTCGCCCTCCCGGTACTGACGGAGCTTGGCCTCGATCCCCGCCACCTGCTGGAGGAGCCGCACGAGGCCGCTCGCGCTGGCGCGGCGCTCGGCGAGCACGTCGTGGAAGCGCCTCGCCGAGGGCACCGCAGCGGCCCCGGCGCGCGACATCACGACGTCGCTGTGCCCCTCGAGGAGCGTCATCAGCGCCTGCGCCTCCCGCAGCGTGGCGAGCTGCTCGGAGCTGGCGAGCAGCCCGGCCACGCCCGCCTCGGCGAGCGGGTTGCGCCCGGCCCGGATCTCCTGCGCAGCCCGCCACAGCGCCTCGAGGATCGCACGCCCGTCGGGGACGGCGAGCTCGGTGCCGCGCTCGACGAGGCCGAGGAAGTACGGGCGCAGCCAGTCGACGGCGGTGAACTGCGTCCGGTGGGTGACCTCGTGCAGGGCGATCCACAGGCGGAACTCGTCGGGGGGGAAGCCGTGGCGGTGCTCGAGGGCCGCGATGTTCGGCGCCACGTAGTACACGACGCCGCCGGCCTCGGACGCGAGGAGGTCGTACTGGCCGAGGACCCGAGTCGACATCCAGGTGAGGAGCAGGCCGATCTCGACGCCCGCAGCGGTCCTCGCGGCCGGGTTCAGCGCCCGGCGCGTCGCCGGTCGGCGCGCGAGGCGCGCACCGACCGGCCGCAGCAGCTGCCGGAAGGAGCCGACGTTGGCGGACACCCAGCCGGCGCGATCGGTGACCCGAGCCACGGCGGGGCCGGCGTTCGACACGAGGCCCGTCTCTGCCTCCACGAGTCGCTCGGCGCGCGCCGTGGCGTCCGCGAGGTCGCTCGCCAGGTCGGCCTGCACCCCCGCGCCCGGCGCGGCGAGCGCGCGCAGGGCCTGGGTGGCGACGCGCTCGGCGACGTCCCAGGCGACGAGATCGGGCCCCGACGGCGCAGCTCGACGTGGCACAGGGGCAGCCTACGGCGACAGGGCTGGCGACGGGTCCTCGCCGGCTCAGTCGTGCTCCTCGCCGAGCGCGCGCGCGATCCGCTCCCGCAGCTCCGCGGGCGGGTGGTCGCGGCAGCGGCTGGCGAGCATCCTGCGCAGCTCGACCTCGAAGCCGAAGGCCTCGATGCACGGCCCGCAGTGGTCGAGGTGGCGCTGGATCGCCAGCCGGCGCTCCTCGGTCAGCTCGCCGTCGAGGTACTCGTAGAGGGTGCGCACCGCCTCCTCGCAGTCGGCGTACCCCGGCGCGGCACCGAAGGGATCCGCGACCTCGTCGCTCATCGCCGCCGGCCTCCCCCCTCGGGCGGTGCGCCCGAGCACCGCAGCCGCCTCGTCATCGCTCTCGCCGCCTCATCGCTCCTACCGGGGCTGCGCGGCCACGAGGCCCCGCGACAGCCCGAAGTCAGCCAACGCCTTCTGGAGGGCCCTTCTTCCACGATGGAGCCTGCTCATCACCGTGCCGATCGGCACGTCCATGATGTCGGCGATCTCGCGGTAGGAGAAGCCCTCGACGTCGGCGAGGAGCACGGTCATGCGGAAGCTCTCGGGGAGCGACTCGAGCGCCGCCTTCACCTCGTCGTCGGTGAAGCGGTCGAGCGCCACCTCCTCGGCGCTGCGCCCCGCGGCGGCGCCGTCCCGTCCGACCAGGCGGTGGTAGAGGTAGAGGTCCTCGACGTCTTCGACCTCGGCCTCCTCGGGGCGACGGCGCCTGGACCGGTACTGGTTGATGAACGTGTTCGTGAGGATCTTGTAGAGCCACGCCTTCAGGTTCGTCCCCTCGGTGAAGCTCTCGTAGGCGCGGTACGCCCGCAGGTAGGTCTCCTGGACGAGGTCCTCGGCGTCGGCCCGATTGCGCGTCATGCGCAGCGCCGCCGTGTACAGCGACGGCATGAAGCCCATCGCATCCTCGACGAAGCGCGCGCGGTCGGCCACCTCGCCGAGCGTAGCCACGCCGTCGCCGACCCGCCCGCCGACCCCGCGCCGCGGCGTAGGGTCGATGCGACGTGGGCGCTGCACCGGAGGACCCCTGCCCGGAGCCGTCCTTCGCCGAGCTCGGCCGGCGGCTCGCCGACGCGCTCGACGCCACGCTGGCCGGCTTCGTCGAGGGCTGCGTCCTCGCCCGCCTCGCCGAGGCCGGCCGGCCCGTCGACGAGGCGGCGCGCGACCGGGCGCGCCGGGCCGGACGCGCCGCTGCCGAGGCCGTCCTGCCTCGGCTCCACGAGCTCCTCGCTGCGGACGCCGCCTCGCAGGCGACGACGCCGCTCGCCCTCGTGCGGCGGGCGATCCCCTTCGCCACGGCCGCCCTCGCCGACCTCGAGGTCGAGCCGGTGCCGCGCGACCCGTTCCGGCGCGCGCGCTTTCCCGAGGACCACTACGACCTCGTGCCGGGCAGCATGGCGGCGCTCGGCGCCGAGGTGGGCGAGCTCGCGATCGCCTGGGGGGCGGCGAAGGCCCGGGTGCACCGCTGCCGGCAGGCCGGGAGCGATCCTCATCCCCCCTCGGGCGGACGTGCGAAGCCCGGGTCGAACGGGACGACCTCGAGCGGCAGGCCCTCCCAGTAGCGGTGCCACCGGTCGTCGCCCAGGCACCGGCTGAGCTCGTCCCACGGCAGGTCAGGGTCCTCGCGCAGCGCCGCCTCGCAGATCGGGTCGCCGGCGCGCTGGTAGCGGCAGTCGATGGAGAGGCGGATCTGCCCGCTCGCGTTCGCGAGCGCCTTGTGCACGGTGAGGCCGTGGAAGACGACGACGTCGCCGACGCGGCAGCTCGCCGTCACGAACGTGCCGGCGATCGGCGCCTCCTCGCACGCGAGGACGCGAGCGCCGGGGAGGGCGCGATGCGCTCGCAGCCCGCCACGATGCGAGCCCTCGGCGAACGCGAGGGGGCCGAGACGAGGCGGGCAGTCGACGAGCGGGATCCAGGCCGTGAGGGTCGCCGGGCACCCCTGCAGGTTGGCGTGGTCCTGGTGGGCCGGGGTCGGGCGGTCGGCACCGGGGAGGGCGGCGGGGAGGACGATCCGGCAGGCCGGCTTTGGGTGGACGAGGAGGGCGTCGCGCTCGACCTCGAGGAGCGCGGCCATCAGCTCGAGCAGGCGCGGGTGGTGCGGAAGCTCGTGCACCGCCGGCTGCACGTAGCAGCGCAGGTAGAGCCGGCGCGCCTCGCGCGGTCCGGGGGCGGCTGCGAGGGCGACGCACCCGGAGGTCGGCTCGAGCCAGCCCTCCTCGGCGAGGACGGTGCGAATCGCGGATCGCGCCGGCTCGAGCGCGCGCCGGTCGAGCAGGCCCCGCAGGAGGAGGTAGCCGCAGCGCTCGAGCCCGGCCCGCAGTGCCTCGGGCCGCCCGAGGAGGGACGCCGCATCCGGCGCTTCGAGCGAGGCCACGAGCGTGCGCTGCCTCGGTCAGCCCGAGGGCCGCGCGCCGGCCGGCGCTCGGTGGACCGAGACGGCGTAGTCGTCGCCCTCGCGAAACGGGTGCCGCTCCCAGGTGGCGTGGCGGGCGGCGAGCTCGAGCGAGCAGCTCCTCGCGAGGCCGTCGTAGGTCGCGAGGTCGAGCCGACCGGTGGTGAGGCTGAACCCGGCGACGAGCAGGCCCCCCGGCTCGAGGTGGCGGGCGAGGTTGGCGACGACGCGCCCCTCGCTGCCGGGGGCGAGGAAGACCATCACGTTGCCCGCCAGCACGATCGCCTCGAAACGGCGTCCGAGGTCGACGTCCGCCAGGTCCGCCTCGATCCACTCGATCGACGGCGCCTTCGCCCGGGCTCGCTCGAGCATGCACGCGTCGAGGTCGACCCCCACGACCTCGAGGCCGCGCCTGGCCAGCTCGATCGCCACGCGCCCGGTGCCGCACCCAGCGTCGAGCACGCGGCGCACGCCGAGCGATTCGACGTAGCTCGCCTCGCCGTGCACGTCGACGCCGGACGCCGCGAGCGCGGCGAAGCGGGCGTCGTAGGCCGCGCCTCGCGCGATGCCCGCCTCGAACCAGGGGCCCGCACACGCCACCGGATCCAGTGTCCCCCGTCTCCGTCGCCCTCGCTGCGAGCTCGATCCGGCCGGCCTCCGACAGCGGGACGCGCCCGGTGGCGCGACCAGCGAGCCCTCGTCGCGGCCACGCTAGTGGCCCGGTCCGGCTCGCGACGTCCGAGGACCGGCACCGGCGCACGGGGGAGTGCGTCGGGGCGCTCGGACCAGGTGCCGGGGCGCCCGTGTTCAGTAAGCTCCCGCCGTGCTCGGCAGGCCCAGCCGCGTCGCGCGCGAGCGCGCCCTCGCGCCGGCCCGCCCTGGGGGCGCCTCGCGCCCCGGGGCGCTGGCGCGGGGCGCGAGCAGGTTCGTCGCGGCGGGCACGCTCGGCGCCCTCCTCGCCACGGCGGGCGGCTCGCCGGCTCGCGCGGGCGCGAGCATCGGCTCGGACCACTCGCGGATCGCCCAGCTCGAACGGCGCATCGCCGCCGAGGGGAGCCGCATCCAGACGCTCGTCACCCGCTACGACGAGGTCCAGGCCGAGCTCGCCCTCATCGACGCGCAGGTTGCCCGGGACCGCGCCGCCCTGAGCGCCGACCGGCGCGCCGAGGCGCGGACCCGCACGCGGCTGCGCCGCGTCGCGGTCGACGCCTACGTGAACGCCGCCACGGGCAGCTCGTCCCCGTTCAGCGCGTACACGAATACCTCGAGCGGCGTCGTCCTCGCCGAGCAGCAGGTCTACCTCGGGGTGGCGAGCAACCAGCTCGACTCGGCGATGAACGCCCTCCAGCTCGCCGAGCACCGGACGGCGATCGACGAGGCCACGCTCCGCAGCCGCGAGGCAGCGGCGCGCCAGGCGCTCGACCAGCTCGCCGTGGACCGGAGCGCTGCCCAGGCCGGCGTCGCGGCGGAGCAGGCGACGCTCGCCCGGGTGAACGCGAACCTCCTCGCGCTCGTCACGGCGGCGCGCCTTCGCGAGCAGCAGCGCCAGGACGCCGCCGCCGAGCAGGCGCTCGCCGCGCAGGCAGCTGCGCAGGCCTCGGCGAGCCCGCAGAACGCCCCGCCGAGGCCGGCGCCGGTGGCCAGCGCCCCACCCGCGCCGGCCGGCTACGCGAACCCGCTGCGAGCGCTGCAGGGTCTCGCCAGCGAGCGCATCGACCAGGGCGTCGACTACGCGGGGTTCGGTCCGATCTACGCGCTCGGCGACGGGATCGTCCTCAGTACCTACAACGGCGGGTGGCCCGGTGGGACCTTCATCACCTACCGGCTCACCGACGGCCCGGCCGCCGGCCTCATCGTCTACGCGGCCGAAGACATCGACCCTTCGGTGTCGATCGGCGAGCGCGTGACGCCGCGCACCGTCCTCGGCCAGGTCTACGAGGGCTCCACGGGCATCGAGGTCGGCTGGGCGGCCTCGACCGACGGCGTGACGATGGCCGCCGCCTACGGCCAGTACGCCTCTGGCGGGTCGACCGCCTTCGGCTACAACTTCTCCCAGCTGCTCCAGTCGCTCGGGGCGCCCGGCGGCATCCCTCAGACGGGCCCGATCGGGAGCCTCCCGCCCACCTGGCCGCAGTGGTGACGAGCGCCCGGTCGCGCCGGCTCGATCGAGGTGCGGCTCGTCCGCCACGTGACGGGGCGACGGTCCACGGGCGACGGCCCCGCGGGAGCGACGCCTGCGCCGCGCGCGAGGGAGGCAGCCGCCCCGGCTCGCGAGCCGGCCGCGCGGCTGCCTCGACTCCCTCGCGGCTGCCCTAGCTCGCCTGCACCCGGATGCCGGCGGCGCCGAGGGAGACCTCTCGCAACGTGTCGAGGGCCCGGCGCCGCAGCTCGATGAAGGCGGGCGAGAGCGTCGTCGCCTCGTCACGCGGCCTCGACAGCTTCACGTCGAGCTCGAGGGCGATCCGACCCGGCCGGGCGCCCATCACGAGGATCCGGTCCCCGAGCAGGATCGCCTCCTCGATGTCGTGCGTGATGAAGACGACGGCGACGTCGAGCTCCTCCCAGAGCTTGAGGAGGAACTCCTGCAGCTGATGGCGGGTCTGCGCGTCCAGGGCCCCGAAGGGCTCGTCCATGAGCAGGATCTTCGGCGACATCACGAGGGCACGGGCGAGCGCGACGCGCTGCTGCATGCCGCCGGAGAGCTCGTAGGGGGCGTGCCGCTCGAAGCCCGCGAGCCCGACGACGGCGATCATCGAGTCGACCTTGTCCCAGTCCACCTTGCGGCGGCCGGCGAGGCTGAGCCCGAAGGCCACGTTCTCGCGAACGCTCAGCCACGGGTACAGCCAGGGCTGCTGGAACACGACGACGCGGTCCGAGCCGGGCTCGCGAACCGGCCGGCCCTGGAGCTCGATCCGGCCGCCGACCGGGTGGGCGAAGCCGGCGATCAGGTGGAGCAGGGTCGTCTTGCCGCAGCCGCTAGGGCCGATCACGACGAGGAACTCACGCTCGCTCAGGTCGAACGAGATGTCCTCGAGCACGACCTGCGTGCTCGAGGACTCCCGTCCGCCGTAGCGCATCGTGACGCCCTGGACGGTCAGCAGCGCCATCGACCGAGCTACCTGAGCGCCCGAGCCGCCGGGAGCGGGTCGATGTACCGGGCCATCTTCGCCGGCGAGGGGGGCGGCGAGGTGATGAAGCCCTGCCGGTAGAGCTCCTTCCAGTTGTTCACGAAGGAGATGGTCGTCCCTGCCGAGCGCACGCGCGCGCCGCTCCCGAGCACCTTCTGCGTGACCTGGTCAGCGAGCGAGTAGATCTCGTAGCCGGCCAGCTCCTTCCTCGCCACCTGCGTGGTGATGCCGGCGCTCGTCGCCATGATCGCCAAGGCCTTCGCCGGGTGCGAGTGCATGTAGTTGACGCCGAGCGCCATCGCCCTGGCGAAGGCGGTCGCGGCCGCCGGGTCGCTCGTCACGAACGGCCTGTTGGCGACGCAGATGTTGAAGGAGCTCGCGCTCGGCGGGAGGCTCGCGTCCGTCGCGAGGATCCGCCCGCCGTGGCTCGCCAGGTAGTCGAACACCGGGTCCCACACCGCGGCGGCGTTGATCTGGCCCGTCGCCCAGGCGCTCTGCATCTGCGGCGGGCTCATGTTGAGCTGGTGCACCGCCGAGAGCGGGACGCCCTTCTGCGCGAGCAGGGTCGGCAGCTCGAACGAGGACTCGGACCCCGTCACGAGCGCGATCGTCTTGCCCCGCAGCCCGGCCAGCGACTTGATGCCCGTGCTCGCCCGTACGACGATGCCGGCGTCTCGCGTGTAGCGCTCCTGGTTCCAGACGACGACCAGGGGGACGCCGCGCTCGATCGCCGAGATCACCGGCGGCAGGCCGAGGCCGCACATGAACTTGAGCGCACCCGAGGCGAGCGCCGAGAGCGCGGCCGGACCCGAGCTGAACAGGTCGAGGTGCACGTTCGGGCCCAGCTCGTGCTGGAAGTAGTGGTTGGCGATCGTGATCATCGACGGGTCGGCGCCGTTGTTCTCGTAGCCGATGACGATCGAGACCGCCGGACGGTGCGGTCGGCCCGTGGCCCCGGCCGCCAGCGCCGGGACGAGCGCGAGGCCGCCGGCCAGGCTCGCCGCGATGACCAGGCGGCGGGCCCGTCGTCGTCCGAGACGACCACCGACCGCCACGAGTCGCTGCTTCGCATTGGACATTGCTGTCTCCCCCCTCTGACCGGGCCGACGTCGAGGCCCCGGTCGTCCGTACCGGTGAGTGCCTGGTGCTGCCTTGCCTACCTCTGCCTCATGTCCCCCCTTCTCCCCACTGCCACGGCGTGCGCGGCGGGTGCGCCGCTAGACGTGCCCCCGCCACGGGATGACGACTCGCTCGGCGATGCGGATGCCGAGCTCCATGAGGTAGCCGAGGATGCCGATCACGATGATCGTCCCGATCACGATCCCGGTCTGCAGCTGCGTCGCCGCCTGCTCGACGAGCCAGCCGAGGCCCACGCTCGCCGCGATGAGCTCGGCTGCGACGAGGGTGCTCCAGGCGATCCCGATCCCGACGCGCATCCCGGTGAAGATGTCCGGCAGGATGGAGCGCAGGATGACCCGCACGAAGATCTGCCGGCGGTTCGCCCCGAGGCAGCGGGCCACGTTGATGCGCTCCTGCGGGACGTTTCGCACCCCCCCGATCGTGTTGATGATGATGATCGGGATGGTTCCCACCAGGATCAGCAGGACCTTCGGCAGCTCGCCGAGGCCGAACCAGACCACGAACAGCGGGATGTAGGCGAGCGGCGGGACGGGCCGACCGAGCTGGAGGAACGGGTCGATGACGCGGTGGACGGGATCGAACTCGGCCATGAGCAGCCCGATCGGAACGCCGAGGACGACGGCGCCGACGAAGCCGACCGTCACCCGCAGCACGCTGTAGAGCACGTCCTTGCCGAGCGTCTCGCCGAGGTAGCCCACCGTCGCCGTGTGGACGAAGGCGTGGTAGACGTCGATCGGAGCGGGCAGCGCGACGCTCGGGAAGACCTGCAGGCTGGTGACGGCCTGCCAGATCCCGATCGCCGCGGCGAGGACGACGAGCAGGCTGACCTGCCGGTTGTGCCGTCTCCACCAGCCCCGAGCCAGGCGGGTGCGCCGGCGGCCCGTCTCGAGCCGAGGCAGCGCCGTCGGCGACGGCTCGATGCCCCGGTCCAGGACCCTCGTCGCGTCGGCCATCGGTGGTTGGCTCCTCCTCTGCCTGTCCCCCAGGACCTACCCAGGTGGGGCGGCGACGGCGACGCGATCGGTCGCCGGCCGCCTCGGTCGCGGGTCGGCCCTCGCCTGCAGGGCGGCGATCTGCGCCAGCGCGACGACCTCCTCGGTCCGGCAGCCGCGTGACAGGTCGTGCATGGGCGCGGCGAGCCCCTGCAGGACCGGCCCGATCGCGCGCGCCCCGCCGAGGCGCTCCGTGAGCTTGTACCCGATGTTCCCGGCATGCAGGTTCGGGAAGACGAGGACGTTGGCGCGCCCGGCGACGGGCGAGCCCGGCGCCTTGACCGCGGCCACCGCCTCGTCGAGGGCCGCGTCCGCCTGGAGCTCGCCGTCGACGCGCAGGTGCGGGGCGCGAGCGCGCAGGAGCTCCACCGCCTCGCGTACGACGTCGAGGCTGCGGTGCTGGGCGCTCCCCCTCGTGCTGAAAGCGAGCAGGGCCACCGCGGGCGTCTCCCCCGTCAGCAGCTCGTGGCTCCGGCTCGTCTCGAGGGCGATCTCCGCGAGCTGGCGCGCATCCGGCTCGGGCACGACGGCGCAGTCGGCGAACGACAGCACCCGCCCGTCGGCGAGCAGCATGAGGAAGCTGCTCGTGACGGTCGTCGAGCCGTCGCGCAGCCCGACGATCCCGAGCGCGGCCCGGATCACCTCGGCGCTCGGGCGCGTCGCGCCGCCGACGCACGCCTCGACGACGCCGGCCCGCAGCGCGGACGCGCCGACGTAGAGCGGGTCGTCGAGCTGGGCGGCGCGCTCGGCCGGCGGCACGCCCCGGCGATCGGCTGCCTCGTCGTAGGCGGCCCGGACCGCCTCGTGCGCGGCGAGCTCGCGTGCCGCGAGCACCTCGATGGGCGGCGGAAGTGCGCCGCTGGCCGGCGCGACGGCCGCGTCGCGCGCCAGGAGCAGCACGGGCACGACGGCCCCCGCCGTGGCGAGCTCGCGCGCCGCCGCGACGACGCGATCGTCGGCGCCGTCCGCGAACGCGACGCGCACAGGCCGGCCGGCCGTCGTGCGGCGCAGGCGCGTCTCGATGCGCCCGAGCATCCCGCCGGCAGGCTCGGGTCCGGGCGCGAGAGCACCCGGGCGTTTGAGCCGGGCGCTCGTCACCGGCGTACCCGTCCGGGCAACGGCTCGCCGGGCGGCCCGCCCGACGCGCTGCGCCGTGCGCACGCGGCGGCCCTCGACCTCGTCACGCCCGCTCTCAGGAGGCCGCGTTCAGCGCGGCGTACTTCTCGAGCAGCCGCCGCGGCGGCAGGAGCGCGTCCCGGCGGAACGGCTCGGCGAGCTCGGACGGGTCGGTCGCGACGTTGATCACCGTCGGCCGGTTCGATTCGAACGCCTCGGTGATCGCGTACGACAGCTCCGCCTCCTTCTCGACGGAGATGCCGTTCGCGCCCATGGCCTTCGCGACCTGCGCGAAGTCGGGGTTCGCGAGGTTCGTGCCGACGAAGCGGTTGCCGTAGTACTCGATCTGGTTCTTCTTCTCCGCACCCCACTGGCCGTTGTTCCAGACGACCGCCACGACGGGGATCTCCTCGCGCACGGCGGTCAGCACCTCCGCGAGGCTCATGCCCCACGCCCCGTCGCCGACGTGGGCGAGCACGGGAGTGTCCGGGCACGCCAGCTTGGCACCGAGCGCGGCGGGGTAGGAGTAGCCGCAGTTGCCGAAGCTCATCGCGGCGAGGAACTTCCTCGGCTGCTCGAAGTGGACGTAGCTGTTGGCGACCGAGGAGATGTTGCCGATGTCGGTCGTCACGATGGCGCCCGCGGGCAGCGTGTCGCGGATGATCGCGAGCGCGCGCCGGGGGCTGATCGGCTGGCCCTGCCTCGAGGAGAGCGCGTCGAGCTCCTTCGCCCAGCGGAGGCGCTCCTCGGCTACCTGCGCGATGCGGACCTCGTCGCGCCGGCGCGCCGGATCGATGGCGCGCAGCGACTCGAGGAGGGCGCTCGCCGCGGCCCGGGCGTCGCCGCAGATCCCGACGCTGATCCGCTTCGTCAGGCCGAGCACCTTGTGGTCGACGTCGACCTGGACGATGCGCGCCTCCCTCGGCCAGTAGTCGAAGCCGTACTGGGGGAGCGTGCCGAACGGTCCGAGCCTGCACCCGAGGGCGAGGACGACGTCGGCCCGGCTGACGAGCGTCATGGCCGCCTTCGAGCCGAGGTAGCCGAGGGGGCCGGCGGCCAGCTCGTGGCTGGACGGGAAGGAATCCGGGTGGAGGTAGGAGCTGACGACCGGCGCGCTGAGGTACTCGGCGAGGCGCGCCGTCTCCGCGACGGCGTCGGCCTGCACGACGCCGCCGCCCGAGACGATCACCGGGAAGCGGGCGGCGGCGAGCAGTCGCGCCGCCTCGGCGATCGCGGCGGGATCGCCAGCTCCTCGGGCCACGGTCGCCGAGGGGTAGATCTCGTACGTGCCCTCGCCGTAGAAGTAGTCGCGGGGGATGTCGACCTGCACGGGGCCGTGCTCGGCCTTCGCCAGGTAGAACGCCCGCCGGAGCAGCTCGGCCACGCGCTCGGGCCGGTTCACCTGGACCTGCCATCGCGTGATCTTCGAGAAGATCGGGAGCTGCTCGGTCTCCTGGAAGCCGCCCAGCCCGACGCCGAGGCTGCCTGCCGACGGCGTGACGAACACGAGCGGCGTGTGCGCCCAGTAGGCGGCGGCGACGGCGGTGACGAAGTTCGTGATGCCGGGCCCGTTCTGCGCGATGGCGAACGACGGGCGGTTGGACGCGCGGGCGTACCCGTCGGCCATGTGCACGGCGTTCTGCTCGTGCGCCACGGACACGAAGCGGATCCCCGCGACCGGGAAGAGGTCGAGCGCGTCCATGTACGCGGAGCCGACGATGCCGAACGCCGTCGAGATCCCTTCAGCGACGAGGGTCTCGACGAACGCCTCGCTCGCCATCATCTTCGCTGAGTAGCCGAGACGCTGGTCTTCCATGGCCATCTCCTGTCGCTAGAGCTCGCTCGCCCCCGCGCCGACCCGCCGGGCCCGCCCCCGTCGCCCGCGCGCCCTCACGCCGCCATCGCCTCCTCGAGGTCGGCGCACGGCAAGCCGTGCGCCTCGGCGACACCGGGATGGACGACGCGCCCGGAGATCACGTTGACCCCGCCACGCAGCGCCGGATCGGCCAGCACGGCCTGCTCGAGGCCGTTGTTCGCGATCTCGAGCACGTACGGGAGCGTGGCGTTCGTCAGCGCGAAGGTCGACGTGTTCGGGACGGCGCCCGGCATGTTCGCGACGCAGTAGAAGAGCGTGTCGTGGACCGCGAAGACCGGATCGGAGTGTGTCGTCGGCCGGCTGTCGGCGAAGCAGCCGCCCTGGTCGATCGAGATGTCGACGAGGACCGCCCCCCGCCGCATGCGCCGGACGAGGTCGTTGTCCACGAGCTTCGGCGCCTTGTTGCCCGGAATGAGCACGGCTCCGATCACGAGATCGGCCTCCCCGACCGCGCGCTCGATCTCGTAGCGACTCGCGGCCAGGGTGCGCAGGCCTCCCCGGTAGGTCGCGTCGAGCCGGCGGAGCTTGCGCACGTCGCGGTCGATGACGGTGGTCCTCGCGCCCATCCCGGCGCTCACGGCGGCCGCGTTCGTGCCGGCGACCCCGGCACCGAGGATCACCACCTCGGCCGCGGGGACGCCGGGGACGCCGCCGAGGAGCACGCCCCTCCCGCCGGCCTCCCGCTCCAGCCAGTGCGCGCCGACCTGGGGCGCCATGCGCCCGGCCACCTCCGACATCGGGTAGAGCAGCGGCAGCGTGCCGTCGGCGAGCGCGACCGTCTCGTAGGCCACTGCTGCCGTGCCCGACGCGAGCAGGGCTTGGGTGCACTCGAGCGAGGCGGCGAGGTGCAGGTAGGTGAAGAGGATCTGGCCGGCGTGCAGGAAGGGGTACTCGCTCGGGACGGGCTCTTTGACCTTGAGCAGCAGGTCCGCGTCGGCCCAGACCTCGTCGGCCGTCGCGAGGATCTTCGCCCCCTCGGCGGCGAACTCCTCGTCGGGAATCGACGACCCCGCGCCCGCGCCGGCCTGCACGAGCACCTCGTGGCCGGCGCGCACGAGCTCGCGCACGCCCGCTGGGGTGAGCGCGACGCGGTACTCGTCGACCTTCACCTCCGCCGGGACACCGATGCGCACCGCAGCCCCCCGCCGCACCCGTCCCGTCAGCGCTGGAGCGCCCGGGTGGCGCCGTCGAGCACGGCGTCCAGCTGGCCGATGAGCTCGTCGAGCACGTCGCGGTCCGCCACGAGGGGCGGTGCGAGCATCAGCATCGTCGCACCCCGATCGTCCGGTCGCGTGAGCAGGCCGACGCGGCGCATGAGGGCCGGCAGCTCGCGCTGCACGAGCAGGGCGGACTGCTCGGGCGTGAGCTCCGCGCCGCCGTCGCGGTCGCGCATCAGCTCGAGCGCGTAGAAGTAGCCGGTCCCCCGGACCTCCTTCACGATCGCGTGGCGCTGCGCGAGCGACTCCAGCCCGGCTCGCAGGTACGGAGCGTTCTCGGTCACGTTCGCGAGCACGGCCTCGTCGCGAAGCGCCGTGATGTTGGCGATGGCCGTCGCCGTCGCCACCGGGTGCCCACCCCAGGTCGCCCCGTGCGAGAACATCGCGTCCGGTGAGTCGAGGAGCTGCTCGACGAGCGAGCGGCGCACGATGAATCCGCCGAGCGGCGCGTACCCCGAGGTCGATCCCTTGGCGAAGGTGAGGAGGTCGGGGACGACGCCCTCTCGGACGACGCCGAACCAGGTGCCGAGGCGACCGAAGGCGTTGATCACCTCGTCGGCGACGAGCAGGATGCCGTAGCGATCCGCGATGGCGCGCAGCTCGCGCCAGTAGCCCGGCGGCGGCACGAGCGCGCCACGGCTGTTCTGGACTGGCTCGGCGAAGATCGCCGCGATCGTCTCGGGGCCCTCGCGCTCGATCACCTCCACGATGGCCCGGACGCACCCGAGGTCGGCCGCGCTGCCACCCGGCGGGACCTCGGCCCCGAGGGTGTGCGGCACGTGGAAGACGCCCTCGAGCAGCGGTCCGAACGGGGCCCGGTACTTCGGGATGCCCGTGAGCGACAGGGCGCCGAGCGTCGTGCCGTGATACGCCATGTCGCGTGCGATGATCTTGGTGCGCGCCGTGAAGCCTCTCGCCAGGTGGTACTGGCGGACGAACTTGACCGCGGACTCGACGGCCTCCGAGCCGGAGCTGACGAAGAAGACGTGGTCGAGGTCGCCGGGAGCGAGGCCGGCGATGAGCTCGGCCGCCTCGATCGCCGAGGGGTGCGCCGCCGACCAGTTGGTGGCGTAGGCGAGCGTCTGCATCTGCTTCGCCGCGGCAGCGGCGATGTCGCTGCGGCCGTGCCCGATGTTCACGCAGAACAGGCCCGACAGGCCGTCGAGGAAGCGCCGTCCCCGGTCGTCGTAGACGTAGCAGCCCTCGCCTCGCACGATCACCGGAAGCTCCGGGCTGCGCCAGGTCGCGGCGCGGGTGAAGTGCAGCAGCAGGTGCTCCTGCGAGGAGAGACGCACCTTCTCGTGTCCCATGGACGACCCCCGTCCCGGCCGAGACCCCCCCGGACCGGCCCGTGGCTCATCGTACGGAGCAACTGATACCATCACAAGAGCCAGACTTCCTAATTGATTTGGTACCAGTTGCCGGGAAGGTCGGCACGGGGAGGGGCTGGACGGTGACGACGCTGGCCTCGGTCGAGGCGATCTCCTTCGAGCTCGACCGAGGATCGAAGGAGCCCCTCTACCGCCAGCTGCGGCGGCTTCTCGAGCAGCGCTTGCTCTCGGGGGAGTACGCGCGCGGCGCCCGCCTGCCCTCCTCGAGGGAGCTCGCGCTCGAGCTCGGCCTGTCCCGCAACACCGTCAATACCGCCTACCAGGAGCTCGTCGCCGAGGGGTTCCTCGTCGCACGGCCGCGCTCGGGCCTGTACCTGAACGACGAGGTTTCGCTGTCACAGGCCACCGCGAAGGCCGGGCGCGGCGTCCCACCGGCGTCGCTGGCGTGGAGCGGACGCCTCCGGGCCGAGCCCGACGCGGGGATGCCCGAGATCGAGAAGATCTCCGACTGGCAGCACTTCCCCTACCCCTTCATCGCCGGCCAGGTCGAGGTGCGCTCGTTCCCCGTCGCGGCCTGGACGCGGGCGCTGCGCGACGCGCTGGACCCACCGCACCTCCACTACAGCCTGCGCGACGCCATCTCCGCGGACGACCCCCTGCTCGTCGAGATGCTCTGCCGTCACATCCTCCCGGCGCGCGGCATCGAGGCGGACCCCGAGGAGGTTCTCGTCACCGTCGGGTCGCAGCAGGGGCTCTCCTTCCTCGCCCGTGCGCTCCTCGCCCCGGGGACCAAGGTGGCCGTCGAGGACCCCGGCTACCTCGACGCACGCCACATCTTCGTCCGCAGCCAGGCACAGCTCGTGCCGCTCCCGATCGACCAGTCGGGAGTGGTACCCCCACCGGACCTCGCCGGCGTGGGCCTGCTCTACCTCACGCCGAGCCACCAGCACCCGACCAACGCCACCCTGTCCATCGGCCGCCGCCAGCAGCTGCTCCACCTCGCCAGCGAAGCCGACACGCTCGTGCTCGAGGACGACTACGACAGCGAGCTGCGCTACCTCGGCAACCCGAGCCCGTCGCTCAAGTCGCTCGACCGGAGCGACCGCGTGGTCTACATGGGCACCTTCTCGAAGTTCCTCGCGCCCGGCCTGCGGCTCGGCTACCTCGTGGGAGCACGCGAGCTCATCGAGCACCTGCGCGCCGAGCGCCGCTACAGCATCCGGCACCCTGCCGGCCAGATCCAGCGGGCGATGGGCCTGTTCATCCAGTCGGGCCAGTACCACCGGGCCGTCCGTCGACACCGCGCGCTCCTGCGGCGCAAGTGGGAGGCGATGGCCTCGGCGATCGATCGCCACTTCCCCTGGCCGGTCCCGTTGCCGGCCGGCGGCGTCACGGTGTGGGTCGAGAGCCCCGAGCCGCTCGACGGTGCGAAGCTGGCGCGAGAGGCACAGCGCCATGGCGTCATCATCGAGCGGGGCGACATCTTCTTCGCCGACCCACGGGCGGGACGCCACTGCTTCCGGCTCGGCTACTCGGCGATCCCACTCGAGGCGATCGAGCCGGGGATCCGTGTCCTCGGACAGCTCCTGCGCGAGCAGCGACGCACGCGGCGCGCCGAGAGCTGAGGCTCACCCGCCGGCGGCGAGCAGCCGCGGCTCGCGATCGGCCGCGCGGCCGGCGAGCGCCGGTGCGAGTGACCGGGTCCCCGTGCCGGAGTTCCGCAGCACGTAGATACGCGGATGGGCAGAAAGGGCGCGTGAGTAGGGACTTCGTCTCGCAGGCCTCGAGAGCGCGTGTTACTACGCGGCCCGGTTCGTCTCAGCTGGCCTCGCCGAGCTCCGGGGCGGGGGTGAAGTCGTAGAAGCGGGGCGGCTCGGCCACCTCGAGCGCCGAGAGGATGGAC
>DATGLP010000011.1 GCA_035294085.1 Acidimicrobiales bacterium
TGCTCGGGGTGCCCACCGCCTACCTCGCCCACGACAAGCCCGACGCCATCCTCGCCCGCCTCGGCCTCGACGGCCCCGGCATCGCTCGTGCCGCCCTCGAGGCCCTCGAGCGCCTCGGCACCGGGCGCGGCGCGGGCGCGCTCGGCGCGGCGCTCGCGGCGCGCCCGATGGTGGCGAGATGACGAGCAGCCTCCGGACGCGGCCCGCCCTGACGCGAGACGCGAGCTTCGAGCTGGGCTCGGTGCTCGCCAAGGCCCGAGGCGAGAACTTCCCCGTCGCGTCCCGCCTCCTGCCGGTGAGGGTGCGCCGCCAGCTGCTCGCGATCTACGGCTTCGCACGCTTCGTCGACGACGTCGGCGACCTCGCGCCCGGCGATCGCCTCGCCGCGCTCGAGTGGGCGGAGGCCGAGCTCGACCGGGCGCTCGACGGGCGAGCGACCCACCCCGTCTTCGTCGCGGCCGGCCGCCTCGCTGCCGAGCTCGGCCTCGACCGGCGTCCCTTCGCCGACCTCATCGCCGCGAACCGGCTCGACCAGGAGGTGAAGCGCTACCCGACCTGGGAGGCGCTCGAGCACTACTGCAGCCTGTCCGCCAACCCGGTCGGCCGCCTCGTGCTCGCCGTGTTCGGCCAGCCAAGTGCCGAGGCAGCCGTGCTCTCTGACCGGATCTGCACCGCCTTGCAGGTCGTCGAGCACCTGCAGGACGTCCGCGAGGACTTCGCGGCCGGCCGCGTCTACCTGCCCGCGGAGGACCTCGCCCGATTCGGGGTGGAGGAGGCCGACCTCGCCGCAGCCGCGGCGAGCCCGCGCCTGCGGCGCGCCGTTGCGTTCGAGGCCGGGCGCGCGCGCCGCCTCCTCGTGGCTGGCGCGCCGCTCATCGGCCTCGTGCCAGGCGCCGGGCGCGTCGCGATCGCCGGCTTCGTCGGCGGCGGGCTCGCCCAGCTCGACGCGCTCGAGGCCGCCGCCTACGACGTCCTCGCGCGGCCGGTGAAGGCGCGGCGGGCAGCCGTCGCGCGCTGGACCGTGCGGGTCGCCCTCGGCAGGGGAGCCGGCTCGAGATGACCGACCTCGCCCTCGCCTACGAGCGCTGCGAGCTCATCACGCGCACCGAGGCGCGCAACTTCGCCTACGGGATCCGGCTGCTTCCCGCGCCCAAGCGCAGGGCCATGTCGGCGCTGTACGCCTTCGCGCGGCGCGTCGACGACATCGGTGACGGGGCGGCCCCGGTCGCCGACAAGCTCGCCGCGCTCGCCCGGGTGCGCGGCGACCTGGCGGCGCTGGCCGCGGGGGTGCCGCCGGCTGGCGACGACGTCCTCGTCGCGCTGGCAGACGCCGCCCAGCGCTACCCCATCCCGCTCTCGGCCCTCGGCGAGCTCGTCACCGGCTGCGAGATGGACTGCCGGCTGCAGCGCTACGAGACCTTCGACGACCTCCTCGTCTACTGCCGGTGCGTGGCGGGTTCCATCGGGCGCCTCTCCCTCGCCGTGTTCGGCTCCTCGGATCCCGAGGCGCCGCGTCTCGCCGACACGCTCGGTGCGGCGCTGCAGCTCACGAACATCCTGCGCGACGTCGTGGAGGACCGCGAGCTGATGGGGCGGGTCTACCTCCCGGCCGAGGACCTCGACCGCTTCGGCTGCGCCCCGGACGCGAGCGGCCCGCCGGCGGCGCTCGTCGACCTGATCCGGTTCGAGGCGAGCCGGGCCCGGTCCCGCTACGAGGAGGGGCTCGGGCTCCTCGACCTGCTCGACCGGCGCTCTCGGGCCTGCGTCGCGGCGATGGCCGGCATCTACCGCCGGCTCCTCGAGCGCATCGAGTCCGACCCGCTCGCCGTCGTCGACCGCCGCGTCTCGCTGCCGACCTGGGAGAAGGCGTGGGTGGCGGCACGCAGCCTCGCTGGGGTCGGCGCGTGAGCCGTCCGGAGGTCGCGGTGGTGGGCGGCGGGCTCGCCGGACTGAGCGCGGCGATCGCGCTCGTCGACGCGGGCGCGAGCGTCGCGCTCTTCGAGGCGCGCCCCCGCCTCGGCGGCGCGACCTGGTCCTTCGAGCGCAACGGGCTCATGTTCGACAACGGCCAGCACGTCCACCTCCGGTGCTGCAGCGCCTACCGCCGGTTTCTCGAGCGACTCGGGACCGCGCACCTGGCGCCGCTCGACCGCCTCGAGCTGCCGGTCGTCGCCCCGGGGCGGGGCGGCGGCGGACCGGCGACGGCGTGGATTCGGCGCTCGCGCCTGCCCGCTCCGCTCCACCTCCTGCCCTCGCTCCTCGCCTACCGCCACCTCCCCTTCCCGGCGCGGCTCGCGGCGCTGCGCGCGCTCGGCGCGCTCCGCCGGGTGCACCTTCGCGACCCGCTCCTCGACGCCGAGACCTTCGCCTCCTTCCTCGCCCGCCACGGCCAGCGCCCCCGTGCCGTCGAGGCGCTGTTCGACCTCGTGACGCTGCCGACGACGAACCTCCACGCCGGGGAGGTCTCCCTCGCCCTCGCGGCGAAGGTCTTCAAGACCGGGCTGCTCGAGGAGGCGGACGCGGCCGACCTCGGGTGGGCGCGCGTCCCGCTTTCGGCGCTGCACGCGCAGCCCGCCGCGGCGCTCCTCGAGCGAGCCGGCGCCCGCGTGCGCCGGCGGGCGAAGGTCGCCGCCTTGGACTGGCGACCCGGCGAGCGAGCCGTCGACGGGGTCGTCGTCGACGGCGAGCGATGCCGCGCCGACGCGGTCATCCTCGCCGTCCCCCACGACGCCGCCGCGAGGCTGCTCGGCCCCCTCGTCGGCGCGCGGGGTGCCGACCCCGCACAGCTCGGCGCCTCGCCGATCCTCGACGTCCACCTCGTCTACGGGCGGCGGGTGACGCACCACCGCGTCGCGGCCGGCGTGGACAGCCCGGTGCAGTTCGTCTTCGATCGCAGCGAGGCCGCGGGCCTCCCGCCCGGCGAGGGCCAGTGCCTCGCCGTGTCGGTCTCGGGGGCCGCCCGGGAGGTCGGCGAGCGGCCGGAGCGCCTGATCGAGCGCTACCGTGGCGCCCTCGAGGAGCTCTTCCCGCTCGCGCGGGGCGCCCCGCTGCTCGACGCCGTGGTGAGCCGCGAGCGAGCCGCGACCTTCGCCGGCGTGCCGGGGAGCGCGCGCCTGCGCTGGCCGACGACGACGCCGGCCTCGAACCTGTTCCTCGCCGGGGCGTGGACCGACACCGGCTGGCCGGCGACGATGGAGGGCGCGGTGCGCAGCGGGACCGCTGCTGCGGCCGCGGCGCTCGCCGTCCTCGGCCGTACCCGGGCGCTCCCGGCTCGAGCCGAGGGGGTGGTGGCGTGATACCGACGGCGAGCGTGCCGGAGGTGCTGGCTCGGGCGCGCGGCCTCGTCGGCCCCGCGCTGCGGCGGGCCGTCGCGACGCTCTCGCCCGAGCTGCGCCCCCTCGCCGAGTACCACCTCGGCTGGCGCGACGCGTCGGGCGACGCCGTCGAGAGCGACGGCGGGAAGGGGATCCGGCCGGCGCTCGCCGTCCTGTCCGCCGAGGCGGTGGGCGCGCCGGGGGAGGTCGGCGTGCCCGGCGCCGTCGCGGTCGAGCTCGTCCACAACTTCTCGCTCATCCACGACGACGTGATCGACGAGGACGCGGAGCGTCGGCATCGCCCCACGGTGTGGGCGCTCTTCGGCGTCGGGCAGGCGGTGATCGTCGGCGACGCCCTCATCGCGCTCGCCCAGCAGGTCGTGCTCGGTCCCGACGCGGCGGCCGGCGCCGGGCGCGCCGCGCGCTGCCTCGCCGACGCCACGGCGGCGATGATCGCGGGCCAGGCGCTCGACATGGCCTTCGAGACGGTGCCGGCGATCGACGTGGCAGGGTGCCTCGCGATGGAGGCCGGCAAGACCGGCGCCCTCCTCGGCTGCGCCGCCTCCCTCGGCGCGATCCTCGCCGGCGCGCCCGCCGAGACCGTCTCGGCCCTCGACCGCTACGGCGTCGAGCTCGGCCTCGCCTTCCAGGCGGTCGACGACCTGCTCGGCATCTGGGGCGACCCCGCCGTGACGGGCAAGCCTGCCTGGAGCGACCTGCGTCAGCGGAAGAAGACCCTCCCGGTCGTGGCGGCCCTCGCGGCCGGCGGGGCGCGCGCCGAGGAGCTCGCCGCCCTGCTGGCGAGCGAGCACCTCGAGGAGGCGCAGGTCGCCCGCGCGGCCCAGCTGGTCGAGGCCTGCGGCGGGCGGTCCGCCGCGACCGCCGAGGCGCGCCGCCGGCTCGACGCCGCCCTCGGCGCGCTCGGGGAGGTCGCCCTCGTCGAGCGGACGCGCGCCGAGCTCACCGAGCTGGCGCGCTTCGTCGTGGAGCGGGAGTTCTGATGCGCGCGGCCCGGTCGTCCGCCGAGACCCCCCTCGACGCCGCCGCGCTCGCCGACGCGACGCGACGCGCGCGCGAGCACCTCCTCTCGCTCCAGTCGGCGCAGGGCTGGTGGAAGGGCGAGCTCGAGACGAACGTCACGATGGACGCTGAGGACCTCCTGCTGCGCGAGTTCCTCGGCGTGCGCAGCGACGACGACACGGCGGCCGCCGCGCGCTGGATCCGCTCGCACCAGCGCGAGGACGGGACCTGGGCGACCTTCTACGGGGGGCCGGGCGACCTGTCGACGACGGTCGAGGCGTACGTGGCGCTGCGGCTGGCAGGCGACGATCCCGGCGCTGCCCACATGGCGAGGGCCGCAGCCTTCGTGCGCGAGCGCGGGGGGCTCGAGGCGAGCCGCGTGTTCACCCGCCTGTGGCTCGCCCTGTTCGGGTGGTACCCGTGGGAGGAGCTCCCCGCGATCCCTCCCGAGGTGGTGCTCCTGCCGAGCTGGTTCCCCTTCTCGATCTACGAGTTCGGCTGCTGGGCCCGCCAGACGGTCGTCGCCCTCACGATCGTCGCCGCCTACCGGCCGGTGCGGGCAGCGCCCTTCGCCCTCGACGAGCTGCGCACGAACCGGCGCCCGCCCGCGGCGCGGCCCGGACTGCGCACCTGGAAGGAGCGGTTCGTGCTCCTGGACCGCCTGCTGCACGGCTACGAGCACCTCGCTCGGCGCACCCCGCTGCGCCAGACCCTGCGGGCCGCGTCGCTCGCCGCCGCCGAGCGGTGGGTGGTGCGCCGCCAGGAGGCCGACGGCAGCTGGGGCGGGATCCAGCCGCCGTGGGTGTACTCGATCCTCGCCCTCCACCTGCGGGGCTACCCGCTCGACCACCCGGTGCTCGCGAGGGCCTTCGAGGGCCTCGAGCGCTTCTTGGTCCGCAAGGACGGGATGCGCTGGCTCGAGGCGTGCCAGTCCCCCGTGTGGGACACCGCGCTCGCCCTCATCGCCCTCACCGACGCGGGCGTGCCGCCCGAGGACGAGCGACTGGGTCGCGCCGCGTCGTGGCTCCTCGCCGAGGAGGTGCGCCACCGGGGCGACTGGGCCCTCCGGCGGCCCCACGTGCCGACCGGGGGGTGGGCCTTCGAGTTCGCCAACGACAACTACCCCGACGTCGACGACACCGCCGAGGTCGTCATGGCGCTGCGCCGGGTGCCCGCGCCCGACCGGGAGGCGACGGAGGCGGCGATCCGCCGAGGCGTCGCGTGGGTCGAGGGGATGGTCTCCGCCGACGGGGCGTGGGGAGCCTTCGACGCCGACAACGACCTCGAGATCCTCTACGAGCTCCCCTTCTGTGACTTCGGGGCGGTCATCGACCCGCCGAGCGCGGACGTCACCGCGCACGTCGTCGAGATGCTGGCGGCCGAGCCAGCTGCCGATCCCGAGCTGCTCCGGCGGGGGGTCGACTGGCTGGTCGCCCACCAGGAGGACGACGGCGCCTGGTTCGGCCGCTGGGGCGTGAACTACGTCTACGGCACCGGCGCGGCGGTGCCGGCCCTCGTGCGCGCCGGGATTCGCCCCGACCACCCGGCCATCCGGCGCGCCGTCGCGTTCCTCGAGGCCCACCAGAACGAAGACGGCGGCTTCGGCGAGGACATCCGCTCCTACGACGACCCGTCGCTGCGCGCGACGGGCACCTCGACCGCCTCGCAGACCGCCTGGGCGCTGCTCGCCCTCGTCGCGGCGGGCGAGGCCGGCTCGCCGACCGCCCGTCGTGCAGCCGAGTTCCTCGTCTCGACCCAGCGCGAGGACGGAACCTGGGACGAGCCCTTCTACACCGGGACCGGGTTCCCCGGCGACTTCTACCTCAACTACCACCTGTACCGGCTCGTCTTCCCGCTCAGCGCGCTCGGGCGACTGTGCCGCGCGCTCGGCGTGCCACTGGAGGCCGAGAGGCCAGGGCGGACCTCGGCCGGCGGGTTCGGCCGGCGCGAGGAGGCGGCGTCGTGAGCCGTCCCCTCTTCCTCACCCCCCTGCGCCTCGAGGCGCGCGCCGTGCGGCGGGGCGCTCCGGAGGCCGAGATCGTCCAGATCGGCATGGGCCCGGTGCGCGCCACTGCGGCCCGGGCTCGCGTCACCGCTGCGCACGAGGCCGGCCGGCCCATCCTGCTCCTCGGCTTCGGCGGCGCACTCGCGAGCTCGCTCGCGCCGGGCGACCTCGTGGTCGCGACCTCGCTCGGCTCGATCGACACGGACGAGCGCGTCGAGCTGCCCGCCGGCGAGGAGGCGGCCGCGACGCTCGAGGCGGCCGGCATCTCCGCGCGCCTCGCCCCGATCGTGTCCTCCGCCGTGCTCGTGCGCGGCCTCGAGGCTCGGCAGCGGGCGGCGGCGAGCGGTGCGGCGGTGGTCGACATGGAGTCGCTGTGGTGCGCGCCGCTGGTGAGGCGGCATCGCTTCGCTGTCGTGCGCGCGGTCGTGGACGTGCCCGGTGCCGAGGTGCGCTCGCTCGCCACGCCCGCTGCCGCGTGGAGGGCGTACCGCTCGCTCGCGAGAGCGGCGCGCGCGCTCGCCGAGTGGTCCCCGAGTACCGTCGACGAGCGTCGGCTCCAGGAGGTCGGTGATACCTGATGGGCATCCCACTACGCCAGAACCTGCGCATGGCCGCCTACCTCATGAAGCAGCGGCTGCGTGGCATCGAGAAGTACCCGCTCATCGTCGAGCTCGAGCCGCTGTTCGTGTGCAACCTCGCCTGTCCCGGGTGCGGGAAGATTCAGTACCCGACGGAGGTCCTCCGCCGCCGGCTCACGCCCGAGGAGGCCTTCGCCGCGATCGAGGAGAGCGGCGCGCCGATGGTCTCCGTCGCGGGAGGCGAGCCCCTCCTGCACCCGCAGATCGAGGAGATCGTCTCCGGCCTGATCGCCCGCAAGCGCTTCGTGTACCTGTGCACGAATGCCGTCCTGCTGCGCCGCAAGCTGGACAGGTTCCGGCCGTCGCCGTACTTCTCGTGGGTCGTGCACCTCGACGGCCTGAAGGAGCGCCACGACCAGGCGGTGGACCGACCGGGGGTGTTCGAGGAAGCCGTGGCGGCGATCCGCGAGGCGAAGGCCCGCGGCTTCCGGGTCACGACGAACTCGACGTTCTTCTCCACAGACTCGCCGAAGACCGTGCGGGAGGTGCTCGACTTCTTGAACGACGAGCTCGAGGTCGACGCGATGATGATCTCGCCGGCCTACGCCTACGAGAAGGCCCCCGACCAGGAGCACTTCCTCGGAGTGGCCCAGACGCGCCAGCTGTTCAAGGAGGCGTTCGCCGAGGGCCGGCGCAGGAGGTGGCGGCTCAACCACACGCCGCTGTTCCTCGACTTCCTCGAGGGGAAGGTCGACTACGAGTGCACGCCGTGGGGCATTCCGAGCTACTCGATCTTCGGCTGGCAGCGCCCTTGCTACCTCATGGCCGACGGCTACGCGAAGACGTACAAGGAGCTCATCGAGACGACCGACTGGGAGAAGTACGGACGGGGACGAGACCCGCGCTGCGACAACTGCATGGCGCACTGCGGCTACGAGCCCTCGGCCGTGGCGGCGACCACGAGGTCGCTTCGCGAGTCCCTGCGCGCCGCCTTCGGGACGCACTAGCGCCGATCGGCCACCGCAACGAGCGCTTCGGCCGACGATCGCGGCGTGACGCGTAGGCTGGGGCCGCCGGGGCTGTAGCTCAGGTGGCAGAGCGGCTGGTTTGCAACCAGCAGGTCAGGGGTTCGAATCCCCTCAGCTCCACCGTAAAAACGCAGGTCAGCGGCTCGCGAACGGCTGGTGACGAGCGCTGCGGAGGGTAGATGTCAGCCGTTTGTCAGCGTCTCGGCTGAACAGGCTCGCCGACAGCTGCTCGCCGGCCCGATGCCCCGTGGACAGGGTCACGTGCTGGTAGATCGCCATGGCGATGCTCGGGCTCGCGTCGCCAGTCAGCTCGCTCACCACCTTCGCCGGGACGGCTGCGGCGAGAATCAGCGAGCACGCGGTGTGGCGCGTGTCGTGCAGGCGGTTCGGTCGCAGGCCCGCCTCTCGCACGAGCGCCCGGAAGCGGTCGGTGAAGGTATCCGGATGGAGCGGGCGGCCCAGCCCGTCGGCGAAGACGTAATCCGTACCCTCTCGGCGCCGCCAGCAAGCGATCCTCCGCTTGCTGGCGGCGCCGGGCGCGAAGGAGCGAGACGAGGTGGGCGTCCAGGGGCCCAGGCGCTGGCTGGTCGCGGTCTTGGGCGTCGTCTCGAGTGTCGCCCCCTTCACCGTGACGCGGGCCCGCGTGACGCCGGGCTCGCCGGGGTCGAGGTCGATCTAGTCCCAGCACAAGCCCGCCGCCCCGTCCCGGCGCATCGGGCGCGAGAGGAAGAGGGCCCAGGCCGCCCCGAGGGGTCGCCCCGGACGTAGTCGAGGAAGCGGTGCGCTTCGTCGGGGTTCCATGACGCCGTCGGCGTTTGCGAGCGCCGAGGGGCGGCGACGGCCGCAAGGGGATCGCGGGCGAGCAGGCCGTTCGCGTCGCCCAGCGCGTGGCCGTCTCGAGCACGACGACGGCGGCCTGCGCGGTGCGAGACGAGACTCCGGCGCAGCCCTTCGCGCTCGTGACCCGTCCCCCCCTTGTTGGCCACCCGCTCTTGGAGCTGTAGCTGCTGTCGGTGGAGCCGCTGCTCGACGAACTGGATCGGGCTGATCAAGCCGTGAGCACGGTGGGGCGCTACACGTCATCGGCGATCGGTCAGTCTTCGGTGGCGACGTTGGCCTCGACCAAGCTGTCGAGCTGCTGGGCGTTCAGGAGCTCGTCGCGCATCGTGGCGTTGAACGACTCGATCCAGGCGTTCTGCCAGGGTGAGCCCAGATCGATCGAGACGGTGCCGGCGCCGGTGCACGAGCAGCAGTCGGCGACAGCCTAGGCGATGCACTCGCCGCTGTGGTCCAAGCGCAGGTACCTCGGGGTGGCGCGTTCCACGGCGGTTCTCTCGAGCACGGCGACGACCTGGTCGGCGTCGATGAAGCGTGGAACCTCCGTGGCGAGCGCCTCACGCCTGAACTCGTCGACGACGTTCAGGAACGTGAGCATGCTCCCGCCTGCGGTCTGGTCGAACGGGAGGTCACACGCCCCCGCCACGTCAGGGGCGATCGGACAGAACGCGCCGATGGCCACGCCGATGCCCTGAAGCGGTCGCCTCGTCTTCCGGTAGGGCACGCTCAGGCCTCCTTTCCCGCCACAGGCGCTGGACGCGCTCGCGATTCGCCCGCCAGCCGGCCTCCTTGGCCGGCAGATCGGCCCGGCGCCAGCCTCTGCGGGGTCGCCGGCGGGCGACGGCGCGCAGGAACGCCCGCAGCGAGCTCCTCGTCGCTCGGGATCGCTGCGGGGAGGCGCTGGGTGGACCCGGGCTGGCCAACGGCGAGACAGGCCTGGCGTCCGGCGGCCCCGAACTGCTCGCGGAGGTCCACGACGGCCCCCACCTGCGGTTCGGGGTCACGGACTTCCCCGGTTCAGCTCCTTCAACGTCGATGTCGAGGGCCTGGTCGGCCACGACGCGCTTCAGGCGGGCGTTCTCGCGCTCGACCTCCTCGAGCTCGATGCGTTTGGCGTCGTCGGCCTGCATCCCGCCGTCCTGGTTCCGCCAGCAGTGGAAGGTCGACTCGGTGACCTCGAGGTGCGGGGACACCTCCTCGACGGTTCTGCCCTGGGCGAGGAGCTTGTCGGCCTCGGCGGGCTTGCGGACGATCTGCTCGGGCGTGTGCCAGCGGCGTTTCGTCGTGTGCTGTCATCCTTCTCCCATCGTGGGGGCTCGGACTCGCACAACGGGTGGATCGATTCACGGGGATTCGGTCACTCGCGCTGCGCATGAAGGTCACCAAGGCGTCCACGTCCGCCGGCGTGAGCGCACTAGCAGCGAGCGCTCGCCTCCACCGAGATTCTCGCCATCAGCATGCATGAGCGTGTGGATTTGACCGGAAGGTGCTGCTAGACCTCTATGCGAGTACGTCTCTCGGCGGGACAGGAGAGGCTATGACTCGTCAGACGGACGGCCTAGGAATGCTCAGCGCGGGCCAACTGGTCTCGGGAAGGTACGAGGTCCAAAGGCGTATCTCCGAAGGCGAACGTAGGAGAACGTACCTGGCCTACGACAACAAGATGCGAAGGCCCGTTGCCCTTTCAGTGCTGAGACCGGAATGTGCTCATCTCGACCCCGAAGGTGTCGAGCGAGAAGGCACGGTGCTAGGACGAGTCGGGACTCACGACAACATCGTCTCCGTATTCGACTTCGATCGAGACGGCTCAGTGCAGTTTGTCGTGTTCGAGTACCTAGGAGGCGGAACCCTCGCTGAACTTATCATCAGGGAGGGTTCATTACCACCGGAACAACTCCTCCGGCTGAGTCGTCAGGTATGTCGTGGGCTGGCTCACCTCCACAACAAGGGTCTCCTCCATCGAGATGTCTGCGCAAAGAACGTCCTTCTAGACGAACGAGGAAATGCCCATCTCGGTGACTTCGATTCAGCTATCTGGTTAGACGACCCGGACCCGGATCTCCCGAGCACGCCGAATCCTTACTCAGCACCGGAGTCGAAGGGGATGCGCGCTTCGCGAGATCGTCGTTCTGACCTCTATTCGCTCGGTTGCCTTCTCTACGTGATGGCGCTCGGGACAGTCGAGGTCGGAGGTCTTCGTCAGCTTCGCGAGGCGCGGCGGGATCTTCCTTCTTCCTTCGCAGACTTGGTTGAGTGCCTGCTCGCTGACGATCCGGATGGGCGTCCGGATGATGCCGATCAAGTTCTGCGCTGGCTCGACGACATCCGAAAGGCCTCCAATCTGGATGCACTTATCCGCGCTGGGGAGAGTCAGCAGGTCGAGTTCAAAGCCTCGCTGCACCACCCCTATGGCAGCGTACCATCGGCGGGTGCAGAAGAAGGAATGAGACGCAAACTGTGGCTTGAGGTCACCAAGACCATCGCCGCGTTTCTGAACAGCGATGGAGGAATCCTCCTCATCGGAGTTGATGACCAGGGACGCATCCTCGGAGTCGAATCAGACCTTCCATACGTTAAGAAACACACGCTGGACTCTTGGCTGCTTTCACTGCAGCAGGTTATTGTTAACGATCTTGGCACAGATGTGTTCAGCTCGATCCGCATTTCGCTCGTCCCTCACGGGGACGTCCACGTAGCCGTTATATCTTGTCCGAAACGGTCTGTTGAGACGTGGTTAGGTACGACAGGGCATGAGGCGTTCTACGTGCGCGCTGGGAACGGGACGCGTGAGCTTACAGGATCCAGGCTTATTACGTATATCCGCGAACATTTTCATTCATAGCTTTGCTTGGGAGTCGGCTCCCAGACTTGACCCGAGCAGGAGCGCGACCGGACTGCGACGTAGGCGTCGCCGGAGCGCGTGGCGGGAGTGGCGGCCGCACACCCCGCCCGTTCGGGAGTGGCGGGAGAAGGGAGCCCCAGACGGAAGAGGAGACGGACGGGGAAAGGTCCCGAGGAGTGGATCCTCCAGCAGCTGATCGAGGCCGAGGCCACGGAACGGATCGGCGCCGGCCGCTACGAGCGCTCCGAGGACCGCGTCACCCAGCGCAACGGCTACCGCCGGCGCCTGCTGTCCACCCCCGCCGGGGACGTGCAGCTCGGGATCCCGAAGCTTCGCGAGGAAGCTTCTTCCCGAGCCTCATCGCCCGGCGTGGGCGCATCGACCGGGTCCTGTTCGCCGTGCTCAGCGAGGCCGACGTCCCGGGAGTCTCGGCGAGGACGGTCGACCACCTGGTGGCCGCGCACGGGGTGGCCTCGGGGATCTCCACGTCCGAGGTGAGCCGGATCTGTGCAGGCCTCGACAAAGAGCTCGAGGAGTCCCGAGACCGCCCGTTGGACTACGTGCGGTTCCCGCCGTCTTCGCCGACGCGGCCGACGTGGAGGGCCGAGTCCGAGGCCGGGTGGTCTCGAGGCCCGTCGTGGTGGCAACCAGTGTCACCGTCCGCGGCGAGCAGGAGGTGCTCGGCATCGAGGTGGGAGACACCGAGGACCCGGCCTTCTCGGGGGCCCCCTCGAGGGCCTGCGGGCTCGGGAACTGGGGGGTCCAGCTCTGATCTCCTGCCACCACCTGGGACTCAAGGAGGCCATCGCCTCGGTCCTCCTCGGGGTGTCCTGGCAAGGATGTCGGGGGCACTCCATGAGAGACATGCTCTCGAGGGTTCCGAAGGCCTCGGCCGAGATGGTCGCTGCCGCCAGCTTGACGAGGTCACCCAGACGCTCTGGCGAGGATGCCCGCCGATGCCGCTTCGGACCTGCTCGCATTCACCAGCTTCCCAGAGGTCCACGAGCGCAGGATCGGGTTGACCAACCCGTCGGCACGTCTGAACGGCGAGATCGAGCGGCGGACCAACGTGGTGGGCATCTTCCCCAACGACGCGGCAGGCGCTCGCCTCGTCACCGCCGTCGTGGTCGAGTTCCACGACGAGTGGGCCGTCGTCGAACGCCGCGTCCTGTGGGAGGAGTCTCCGGAGATGATCGGCGTGATGCAAGGGCCACCGCTCACCGCCAGAGCTTGCAAGGCACTCGCGTTCACGGCGCTACACACTGATGCAGGCGGCGAGGTCCAGACCGGAACCGAAACGACACCACTGCGCGGGTGCACCCCGGCGGCAGCGAGCGACGCCCGCTCCGCTACGCGGCGCCGTTGTCCCGACGGAACAGTCCCCGTCGAGCGGCGTGCGTCGAGCCGGACGTGTCTCGCTCCGACGAGGAGTCGAACGGGAGGCCGTCGAAGACGCGCGCGAGCGGCTCGCTGGCCAACGCAGGAAGGTCGGCCCGATCCTCGTCGGTCGCCGTCTCGGCGTGTGCCGGGGGTCCGGGCACGGAGTCGGCACCCGCGGCGTCGCGCGCCTCCTCGAGCTCGGAGAGGCCCACCGCGATGGACCGCACCTCGTCCACGAGGCGACCCAACGCATCGAGGCAGGGCGCCGGCGGATCGGGGCGCTGCTCGAGCCGGAGCAGCGTCTCGCGCACCGCCGCAGTCGCCTGCGCAATCTGGTCGGTCCCCTCCTCGAGGTGCTCAAGCTGCATGCGGACGCTGCCGAGCTCCTCGGCGAGCCGGCCGAACGCGTCGAGCGACGGCGCAGGCTGGCGCGCGACGCCCTCGAGCGTCTGGAGGCGCAGCCCGAGGGCCCGCACCTCGTCGACGAGCCGAGACAGCGCTGCATCCGGCAGCCCGCGAGGTGTCGAGAACACGTCGGAGCTGCGAACGAGGTCGATGACCGCGCGCGTCGCCTCAGCGAGCTGACTCGTTCCCTGCTCCAGGCCATCCAGGCGCGCGCCGAGGGTGCGCAGCTCCTCGGAGAGGGAGGTGAGCGTGGCGCTGAGCACCGACACGCCCTCGACCTGCTCGCTCGCCTGCGTCGCGCCCGGTGAGGCGGCGTCGCGCTGGTGCGAGCCGCTTCGCAGCGCGAGCGCGTGGGCCAGGGATGCGAGCGCATCGGACGCCGGGCCGACTCCCTCCGGCGATCTGTACGGGGTGGCCGCGCCGTCGAGCTCGAGGGCCCGCAGTCGCTGCTCGATCTCCGCGACCCACTCGGCGAGGCCGAGAAGCCCCTGCGCGAGCAGCTCGTCGCGTGGCGGGTCGCTGCCGGCAGCGCGCGGGACCGGTGGCGAGGCCTGCAGGTCCTCGAGTTCGGCTGGGGGAGCGACTCCCCACGCCGGCGCCGTCGCCAGCCGAGGTGCCGAGCCGTAGGCTCCCTCGCGGCGCGCCAGCCTCGCCTCGAGCGCGGCGATCCGGTGGAGCACCCGACTGAGGGGGTCGTCGAGACGGGCGTCCCGCTGGCCGGTGTCGAGCCTCGCCTCGAGCGCGGCGATCCGGTGGAGGACGTCAGCGAGCCTCTTGTCCACCTGCGTCACTCCCCGCCGGCCCGAGCGCTGGCGCTCGCCGACACCGGCGAGCTGTCTGTGTAGTCGGCACCTGGCGAGGCGACCTTTAGGGTCTGGATACGGGCGGCCTGGGGAGGCTCGCCGAGGAGGCGGGACCTGGTCCGGCGCGAGCAACCATCCCGAGCCTTAACGGGCTCATTCCTGCTGTCGATACCACAGCGATGGCCACGACGGTTGCCGTGTCTCTGGGGCGCCGCGGCGGCTGGCCGAGCGGGCAGCTACCCGCTCGTCTCGGCTGCCGCCGCCACTGAAGGAGCAGCGGTGCGGCGGAGGCGAGCGCTCGTCGTCGTACTCGCGCTCGCGATCGGTGGCCTCGCCGGGGGCGCGGCCTACCTCTACCTGCAAGGCGTGCAGGTGCGTGCCTACGACGGCGCGCATCTCGTCGACGTCTACGTCGCGAACGGCACGATCCCGCGCGGTACGACGGGAGCGGACGCCATCGGGTCGGGGTTGATCCAGTCGACCAAGATGCCGCTGCGTCTCCGCCCTCCCGGTGCGGTGACGACGCTCGCCAGCATTCGCGACGCCGTCGCGGTCACCGACATCCCTCCGCAGCAGGTGATCGTCGCCGGCCTGTTCGCCCAGCCAGCCACCCAGGCCGGCGCGGCGGCCCAGCTGATCCCGAAGGGCGACGTCGCCATCACGATCTCCACCGACGCGGTGCACGGCGTCGCGGGCCTCGTCGAGCCAGGCGACCACGTCGACCTCCTCGTGCAGCTCGACGACGGCGCCAAGGAGGCGTTCCTCTACCAGGAGGTGCCCGTGCTCGCCGTCGGGAGCGCGCTCGCCGAGCCGGCCGTGCACACCACCTCGGCGCAGGCTGCGAGCCCCGGTTCGCAGGCCCCAGCGACCGAGCTCGTCACCTTCGCCGTCCCACCCGCGGCAGCAGCGCGCATCGCCATGGCCGAGAGCGACGCAGGTGGGATCTCCGGCAGCATCTACCTGGCGCTCGACCCCCCGGGTGGCGTGCCCGCCGCCGTGCCGCCCGTCTCCAGCGCGAGTGTGCTCCCGCCGGGCCTGACGCCTCGCTAGGCAAGGCGATGACGTGACCGCGAGCGCCGATCGCCTCCCGCCGCTCCTCGGCCCCCCGCTCGAGGCGCCAGGCCCGCTCGTCGCCGTCGTCGAGCGCGAGCCGGAGGTGCGTCGTCGCATCCGCGACGCGCTGCCCGGCGCCGACGTCATGGCGCTGTCGTCGCTCGACGAGCTCGTGGACGTCGGGCTGCAGCGCGTGTCGGTGATCGTCGTGGTGCTCGGACCGTCCCAGGTCGAACCGGGCCCTCTCCAGCGCTTCGGATCGCTCGCGCGGCTGCGATCCGGCCTCGGCGGGATCCTCGTCGTCGAGACCGTCGGTCCGGAGGTGATGGGGATGGCGCTTCGCGCCGGGCTCGACGACGCCATCGCCGTGCAGAACCTCGACTCCCAGCTGCTCTCGGCGGTGCAGGCCCTCGGCCAGCGGCTCGACGAGGACGTCGCCGGGATCGTGCAGCTGCGCCAGCTCAACAGGGCGACCGAGTCTCGCGGCCGGGTGACGACCGTCTTCTCGCCGAAGGGCGGCGTGGGCAAGTCCGTCGTCGCGGTCAACCTCGCCGCGGCGCTCGCCCGTCGGTCGCCGGAGCCGGTGGTGGTCCTCGACCTCGATCTCCAGTTCGGCGATGTTGCCGTGATGGTGCGGCTGCAGCCGGCCCACAACGTCACCGAGGTCGTCGCCGCCGAGCGCGCCGAGCGCATCGACGGCGAGCTGGTGCACAGCCTCCTCGTTCGCCACCCTTCGAGCGGCGTGTTCGTCCTCGCGGCGCCCCCCGAGCCGTCGCTCGTCGACAGCGTGGACGCGAAGGTCGTCTCACGGCTCGTGGCCGTCCTGCGCTCGATGGCGTCGCGGGTGGTCGTGGACACACCGTCCGTCCTCAGTGACGCCATCTTGCAGGTCCTCGATGACTCCGACGACATCGCGTTCGTCGTCGGGATGGACGTTCCGTCGGTGAAGAACGCGCGCATCGGCCTGCACGCGCTCCGGCTGGTCGGCATCGACGAGCGCCGGATCCTCCTCGTCCTCAACCGTGCCGACTCCAAGGTGAACCTCTCCGTCCGAGACGTCGAGCGAGCGCTCAGGATGAAGGTCGCGGTGAGCCTCCCGTCCGACGTGCTCGTCACGCAGTCGGTCAACAAGGGGATTCCCGCGGTCCTCGAGTACGAGCGCTCTGGCTTCGCCCGCGCCATCGACCAGCTCGTCGAAGTCGTGCGCGGCCGCTCGGGTGCTGCCGTCGAGAGGGAGGCGTGAGGTGAGCCTGTTCGAGCGCCTCCGCGACGGCCAGGTGCCGAGCGCGCTGCGGACGGAGCAGCTGGAGGCGTTGCGTCGGCGGATCCACCAGCGGGTGATCGCCGAGCTCGGGCCGCAGCTCTCGGACGCGGGCTCGGACGACGGCGAGCTCGGACCCGCCGTGCAGCAGCTGCTCAACCAGGCGCTGCGAGAGGAGGCGACACCCCTCTCTGGCGCTGACAAGCAGCAGCTCGTCCGGGACCTCACCGACGACATCCTCGGGCACGGGCCCATCGAGCCCTACCTGCGCGACCAGAGCGTGAGCGAGATCATGGTGAACGGTCCTCGCCTCGTGTACGTCGAGCGTGCCGGGCGCCTGGAGCTGACGGGCGTCACCTTCATCGACGAGGAGCACCTCCGTCGCACGATCGAGCGGATCGTCTCGCTCGTCGGTCGGCGCATCGACGAGTCCTCGCCGATGGTCGATGCTCGTCTCCCGGACGGGTCGCGCGTGAACGCCGTCTACCCGCCGCTCGCGATCGGGGGACCCTTCCTCACGGTCCGCAAGTTCATGGCCGAGCCGCTGTCGGTCGACGACCTCTTCGAGCTGAGGACGGCGACCCCTGCGTCGATGGCATTCCTCGAGGCCTGCGTGAAGGGCCGGATGAACATCGCGATCTCCGGCGGGACGAGCACCGGGAAGACGACCCTCCTCAACGTGCTCTCGTCGTTCATCCCCGACACCGAACGGATCGTGACCATCGAGGACTCCAAGGAGCTCCAGCTCCGCCAGCGCCACGTGCTGCCGCTCGAGGCGCGCCCGCCGAACTCCGAGGGACGCGGCGAGGTCAGCATCCGGCAGCTCGTGCGCAACGCGCTGCGCATGCGGCCGGACCGGATCGTTGTCGGGGAGTGCCGGTCGGGTGAGGCCCTCGACATGCTCCAGGCGATGAACACGGGCCACGAGGGCTCGCTCACGACGGTGCACGCGAACAGTCCTCGCGATGCGCTGTCGCGCATCGAGACGATGACCTTGATGGCCGGCTTCGACCTCCCCGTGCGAGCGATACGCGAGCAGATGGCCTCGGCCCTGGACGTCATCGTCCAGCTGAGTCGCCTGCGAGACGGGAGCCGCAGGATCACGCACATCACCGAGGTGGAGCGGATGGAGGGCGACGTCATCGTCCTCCAGGACGTCTTCCTCTTCGACTACGGCATGGGTCTCGACGGCGACGGGCGTCCCCGCGGGCAGCTCAAGGCGACGGGCCTGCGACCGCATCTCGTGGAGCGGCTGGCCGATCGCGGGATCGCGCTCGCGCCGGGTCTGTTCGACTCCGAGGGTTTCGTACGCGCGCCGGTGGGTCGGCGGTGAGCGGCCCGGTCCGCCTCGTCGAGTCGTTCGCGGCGCGCGCCTACCTCGACGCGCGCAGCTGGCTCGGCCTCGCCGGCGGCCGCCTCGGACCGGCCGTCGTCGCCGCGTTGAGCGTGCTCGCTGCCGTGCTCGTCTCCTACGGCCTCGTGCACCTCCTCGCGCGCCCGACCGACGAGCTCGAGGAGGTCCTCCGCCCCTACCGGCTGCTTCCCGAGCAGGCGCCGAGGGGCCAGGGCGCGGGGCAGCTGACGCGCCCCGCCCTGGCGCACGTCGCCGCGCTGCTCGTGCGCATCGTCGAGTCGCGAGGGCTGCGCCCCGTCCTCGAGTCGAAGCTCGCGCGTGCCGCCGTCCCGCTGGACGTGGGCGAGTTCCTCCTCGTGTGCTCGGGAGCGGTCGTCGTGCTCGGAGGCCTCGGAGGGCTCCTCGCCGGCGTCGTGGGCCTCCTCGCCGGGATCGCGCTGGCCTGCGCCGCCCCCTTCGGCTTCCTCGAGGTCCGGGCCGGGCGTCGGCACCGTCTCTTCGAGGCGCAGCTCCCCGACGTCCTCAAGCTCGTTGCGAGCTCGCTGCGTGCCGGGTTCTCCCTGCTGCAGAGCCTCAACGGGGTTGCCGACCAGGTCGAGGACCCGATGCGCCAGGAGCTGCGCCTCGCGCTGTCGCGCTCGCGCCTCGGCGAGCCGCTCGAGGACGCGCTCGGCGGCGTCGCGGACGCGACCGGCAGCCGGGACTTCGCCTGGACCGTGATGGCGATCCGGATCCAGCGCGAGGTGGGCGGGAACCTCGCCGAGGTCCTTGACACCGTCGCCGCGACGATGACCGAGCGCGCGCGGCTCCGGCGCGAGGTGCGCACCCTCACCGCGGAGGGACGGATCAGCGCGCTGATCCTCGCCGCACTCCCGGTGCTCCTCGGGGGGTTCATCTTCCTGGCGAACCGTCCGTACCTGGCGCTGCTCTTCACGACCGTTCCCGGCGAGCTCGCCCTCGTCGGCGGCCTCCTCCTCGAGGGCGTGGGGGCCTGGTGGATGCGCCGGACGATCCAGATCGAGGTGTGACGTGCTCGTCGGCACGTGCGCTGCAGCGACGCTCGCGGTCGCCCTGCTCGTGTGGGCGGCGAGCCTGCGCACGACCGAGCAGGCGGCGGTGCGTGCGACCCTGCGAGTCGCTCTCGACCCGGCCGTGGTCAAGCTGGCCTCGTCCGAGCGGAGCCACCCGGTTCCCTCGTTCGCCGAGCGCGTCGTCCTACCGCTGTGCTCCTGGCTCGCGAAGCTGGCGCTGCGCTTCACGCCCAAGGGCTACGTTGCCGCCGTCCGGCGACGCCTCGTCCTCGCGGGCAGCCCGCAGCCCGAGGCCCTCCAGCGCTTCCTCGGCGCGCGCGTCGCCACGCTGCTCGTCGCCCCGTTGCTCTTCCCGCTCGCCGCACTGGCGCCGCTGCGCGGTGGCTCGGCGACGCTGCTCGCACTCGGGGGCGCGGCGCTCCTCGTGCTCGCGCCGGAGGCGGTGCTGAACCGACGAGTCGCCCGCCGCCAGGAGCAGATCCGGCGCCAGCTCGCCGACATGATCGACCTTCTGACCATCGGCGTCGAGGCGGGCCTCGGCTTCGAGCAGGCCCTCAGCCGCACCGTCGTCGCCGTCCCCGGCCCGCTCGCCGAGGAGTTCGCTCGGCTCCTCGGCGAGACCCGCATCGGGGCGAACCGGCGGGAGTCGTTCGAGCGGCTCGTCGACCGCACCGACGTCCCCGAGCTGCGCTCGTTCGTCGTCGCGCTCGGCCAGGCGGAGTCGTTCGGCATCTCGATCGTCCAGATCCTGCGCTCGCAGTCGGTCGAGATCCGGACGGCTCGCCGCCAGCACGCGCAGGAGAAGGCGCAGAAGGCGCCGGTGAAGATGCTCTTCCCCCTCGTCTTCTGCATCATGCCCGCCCTGTTCGTCGTCGTCGTCGGGCCTGCCGCGATCGAGATCTTCCGGACCATCGTGAGGTGAGGGGAGCGTGCGCTCGCTGGTCCCGATGCCTGCGCGCGGCGAGCCACGGCGTGGCGGGCCGCTGCGCGGCGACCGGTCCAGCGCGGGGCCGGTGCGCGACGAGCGCGGGGCGGCGCTCGTCGAGTTCGCGCTCGCGCTCCCCGTGTTCGTGGCGCTGCTCCTCGGGATGTTCACCGGTGGGATCGCCTACCTCCACCAAGAGGAGCTGACGAACGCCGCCCGCGAGGCAGCCCGCTACGGCTCGGTCCTTCCGCCCGACCAGTGCGACTCGGCTGGAGCGTGCGGCGGGCTCGACTGGGCGCAGCTCGTCCAGCAGGTCGCCGTCGAGCGCTCCGACGGGACGCTCGTGGCGTCGCAGGTGTGCGTCGCTCTCGTCTCCGGCCCCGGCAGCTCGCCCGTCGCCTACGACTCGTCGCACACGACGGCCGGCGGGACGAGCCCGTGCTTCGACGACGGCAGCTCCGACACCGGCTTCCGGGTCCAGGTGTCGCTCACGCGAAGCGACACGCTCGACGCCTTCTTCTTCTCGCACGCGCTCGAGCTGACCTCCCACGCCATCGCACGCTACGAGGTGCCGGTCAATTGAGCTCGACGCGTTCGCGCTGGCGGCGCGACGACTCCGGCGCCTTCCTCGTCGTCTGGCTCGTCGCCCTCGGCGCGATCGTCGGCATGTGCGCGCTCGTCGTCAACGTCGGGCAGCTCACGTCGGCCGGCGCGTTCGACCAGTCGGTGGTGGACCTCGCCGTTCTCGCTGCGGGCCCCGACCTCTCCGCGTCCCCGCCCGACTACCTCGCGGCCTGCGAGAGCGTCGTCTCCTACCTCACGACGGACGCCAACGCCCCGCCGATCGGCCCGATCGATGCGCAGGCCTTCTGCACCGAGAGCGGGAACAACGTCACGCAGACGACGTGCAGCGGCGGCACGATCGCCGAGGCCGAGCCCTCCGTCACCGTGAACGGCTACACCGTCAGCCTGCACTTCCCCGTGCCCGAGAGCGAGATCGAGGATCCGAACTACGGCGTGGGACGCGACGACGGGGCGCCGTGCCAGCGCATGCGGCTGGTCCTGTCGAGGGCGAGCCCGAGCCTGTTCGGGGCGTTCGGCGGGCCCGCGAACGTCGTGACGACGCGCTCGGCGACGGTTCGGGCGAGCGATGGCGCCAGCCAGCTCGTCCCCGCGCTCTGGCTGCTCGACCCCTTCGGCTGCACCTCGCTCGCGATATCGGGCGGGAGCCAGGTCGCCGTCGGGACGAGCGCCGACGCGGGTTCCGTGAGCATCGACTCGGACGGGACGGCGTGCAACTCCAACCAGTACACGCTCTCGGTGTCCGGCTCGGGGAGCCAGCTCGAGGCGCTGAGCAGCGCGACCGGGTCCGGCGTGATCGCCCTCGAGGCGCTGCCGCCGGGCGCCTCGACGTGCGTCGCGCCGGCGTGCAACCCGGCGGACGTGAGCGCAGGGCGCGTCAGTCCCCAGCCGGTGAACCAGGCGGAACGCTCGACGCGCGCGCTCGTCGACGCCCGCTACGACTGCGGGATCCGCACGATCGACTACTACGGTCTCGTCCTCGACGAGCACTGCACGTCCGCGCCGGCGTACATGGACAACCTGGCGGCCGCGATCGGCACCACCGGGTTGCCGCCGGGTGGCTTCGAGCGGTGGTCGTCGCAGTACTCGTGCTCGCCGACCGGCACCGTCGTCGTCGCGGGGAACTGGTGGGTGGACTGCCCGGGCGGCTTCAGCCTCGGCAACGGCACGACGGTCGAGTTCACCGGCGGCAACGTCGTGTTCGACGGCGGGATCACGATGACCGGCGGGACGCTCGAGTTCAACACGGCGAACCCCTCCGCGTCGCTCCCCCCGGGCTGCGAACCGCCGCTCGTCGCCACCTTCGGTGCCTGCGCTGGCGCCTCGAGCGCGGCTGCCGCCTTCGTCTACCTACGCAGTGGCGACCTGAGCGTGCGCGGCGGCCAGCTCGTCCTCGAGCACGTGCTCGTCGACCAGGTCGCCGGCTCGATCGACCTCACGGGGAGCGCCCTGCCGCCGACGTGGATCGCCCCCGCCGAGGGTCCCTTCGCGGGCCTCGCGCTCTGGTCGCAGGAGACTGCCACCTACACGCTGAACGGAGGCAGCTCGCTCGAGCTGGACGGGATCTTCTTCACGCCTGGCGCGACGCCCCTGAAGCTCACCGGAGGCGGGAACTGGGGCCAGGTCCACGCGCAGCTGATCTCTCGACAGCTGCTCGTCACCGGCGGCGGGGTGCTCGACATGAGCCCGGACGCGACGGAGGCGATCCGGGCGCCGCTCGTCGCCGGCGAGCTCATCCGCTGATCCGCGCCCGCCGGGGTCGGCGTCCCGGCGTGGTGCGGGCACGCCGGCCGGCGCGTCGCCTCGACTCGGCCTTCCCCGGGCGAGGCCTTGCAGGCGCTCGGCCCCCCGCCAGCTCGACGCTGCCCACTCCCGGGGGCACGTGCCACGCGAGCGCCAGCACGCCTGCACCACGGGCCACCACCACTGCCCGGAGCGACCGCTCGAGGCGGCGGCCGATGTCGCGCTCGCCGGCGCTCGCGCCGGGGAACAGGAGGAAGACGACGAGCCTCCCGGTGACGGGGAAGCGCTGGCCGGCGCGGATGAAGGAGTAGACGTGCGCGCGTCGCCAGAAGCGGCCGACGAGGCCCTGGTCGGCGATGACCTCCGCCCGCTCGGACAGCCGGCGGTCGACCGCGGCGAGCGTCGCGGCCGTCCGGCGGCTGAAGAGCCAGGCGCCGGGCACGGCCGCCGATGCGACGGCGCCGAGCGCCACGACCGAGCACAGGGCCAGCGCGCACGCCGTCCTCGCGACCTCGTGGCGTTCGCGCGCCAGGAAGGCGGCGGCGAGCGAGGCGGAACCGACGGCCAGGAAGGGCTGCGCAGGCCAGCTCTGGAAGGCGCCCGCGAGGTCGACGAAGCCGGGCTGCGAGCTCAGGGCGTTCGGCACGAGGACGAGGACGAGGGCGGCGGCGCCCCAGGGGGACGCGGCGCCAGCAATGCCCGCGGCGACGACGCAGGCGAGGAGGAAGGGCAGGTGGCGCCCGAGGAGCGCCGCAGCGGCCGGCAGGTGCGTGGCGACGCCGAGGAGCAGCGCACCGAGGCCGACGTGGCCCTGGCCGCTGGGTAGGAGGTAGCCGTAGATCGAGCGCAGGGTCTGCCCGCCCCGACCGACCAGGCCGAGGCGGAGCACGCACGCGAGCCCGGCGGCGCCGACGGCGGCGACCACCGCGCCGCCGTGGCGGGTCCGTCGCCCCGCGAGGAGCGCGCCAGCGCCGGCGACGAGGACGTAGAGGCTCCCGAGTGCCTCCGCGGCCATGGCGAGCGGCACCCAGACGGCGACCCATCCGTGCCGGGCGCGCCACAGGTCGCGCCCCGCCGCCAGCGCGAAGAGCGCAGCGAAGGCCTCGAAGTGGACGGGGAAGGCCGCCGTCTCCCACGCGAACGGGTTGACGGCGAAGACGAGCGCGAGCCCGGCAACGATGGCGTCGGCTCGCCGGGGCCGGTGCGCGAGCCGCTCGAGGACGATGTCGCGTGCCCAGCGCAGCGCGACGAGCTCGGTGGCGACGACGGCCGCGTCCTGCGCCCAGGAGAGGAGGTTCGGGTCCGCCACGACGCGCCCGACGAGCGCGAGCGGATACAGGGCGAGGTCCAGGTTGTTGTGGAGGAAGCGCACGCGAAAGACGGTGAGGTAGGGGTCGAGCGACCCGTGCCCGATCGCCGACCACGCCTGGGCGTAGCCGGCGAAGTCGTTCGTGAGGCTGTAGCGGCGGTACTCGAGGAGGTTCACGAGGACCATCCCGGCCAGCTGCAGCGCGAGCAGGCCGTCCGCTCCCCGGAGGACCACGCGCAGACGGGGCAGCCTGGCCTCGCTCTCGTCTCGGGCGCCGCGTGCCCCGACGCGCAGCGCCGTCGCGCCGGCGAGGCGACGCGCGGGCGGCGCCGCCAGCTCGTGGGAGGGCCGGCCCACGCCCACCTACTGCTGCCAGGGCGCGCCGCAGGCGTGCGGGCTCGTCGCTCCGCCGGACGGAGCCCTGCTCGTGCGCACGGTCGTGGAGGTGGGAGGCTCCGGCGAGCCACGCCGGGCACTGCCCCGAAGCCTCGGGATCGGCGGGCGCCAGGGCACGCTCGCTTCGCCGGCACGCGTGCGGCCGCTGGCGCTCGTGGCGACCGCCGAGCTCGGCGTCCCGACCGGCGTCGACGACGTCACGACGCGGCTGGTCGCCCACCACCGCGGGGTGGACGCGAACCCGGTGGCGCTCGTCCTGCACGCCAGTGGGTCGCTCATCGAGGCGAAGCTCGACATCGTCGCGCTCGGTGCGCTGCGGGTGCCGCCGCGGCGCGGCACCTCGCTCCTCGCCTCGTTCGTCGCCGGCCGGTTCGCGCCGGCCGCGCCGTCGATCGCCCATTTCCTGCGACTGGTAGCCGGAGGCGATCGCCCGTCCGCGCGCGCCGGAACCGTCGTGCGGCGCTCGAACAGATCGGACCCCGCCCGACGCGCCAGCAGCACCCAGCGCGTGTCGTGCGTCAGGTAGACGGCGAGCGGGGTCGCCGCGGGCCAGAGCACGTAGCGGACGTCCCACCGGGCGAGCGTCGGGTCCGGACTGACGCGCAGCGCGGCGACCTGCACCCACTGCTCGAGCACCCCCGTGCCGAAGTAGAGATCGGTCCGCCCGTCGACGAACACGGGGATGCCGAGGTGGATCAGGTAGTCGTCCCAGCCGTAGGTGGAGAAGACGCGGCCGCGCAGCGCCTGCAGGCGCTCGGCGGCCGCGACGGGCAGGCCTGCTGCCGGTGTGCCGGCGGGGACGTGGGGACCCACGAGGAGGCCTCCTGCGAGGCAGACGGCCGCCGGCAAGCTGAGGCGTGAGGAGCGCGCGCTCGTGCGCACGAAGAGCGCCAGTCCTGCGGCGAGATTGCACCAGGCGAGGCAGAGGTAGGGGACGAAGCGCTGGGCGCGCAGCGCGAGCAGGAGCGTGACGGCCCACAGGACGAGGTCGGCGGTGTCGAGGCTGCGGCGCGAGCGCGAGGCGAGCGCCACCGTGAGCAGCACGGGGCCGAGCACGAGGGCGAGGAGTGCCCACGAGTGGAAGTTCGGCGACTGCCACTCCTCGACGAGGCGCGCGAGCTGCGGCGAGGTGGCCACCGTGTAGACGTAGGCGAGGAGCCGGGGGCCGTGCGGGTTGAGGAAGGTCGCCGTGGCGCTCGCCCCGAGCGCCGCCGCTGCGGCGGCCGCTGACGGGCGCGGCGCCCGTGCCGGCGCGAGTCGCGCGAGGAGGGCCGAACGCGCCGTCTCGAGGGCCAGCGCGCCGAGCCCGAGCAGGAAGCTGCCGTGGACGTTCGCCCACACGAAGAACAGGGGCGGGAGGGCGACGAGCCAGACAGGACGTCCACGGGCGAGGCCGAGGAGGGCGAGCTCGCACGCGAAGAGGAGGTAGCTGATCACCTGCGGGCGGGGCGCGTCGCCGAGGGCGAGGCCGCCGCCCGCCACGAGCGACAGCAGGGCGCACGTCGTCCAGCTGGCGCCGACCGAGCGCCAGCGCCAGAGGCTGACGGCGAGCGCTGCGACGCACGACCCGGCGGGCACGAGCCAGAACGCCAGGTTGCCGATGGCGTGCACGAGCCCTGCTAGCAGGACCTGGAAGCCCCACTCGTCGTCGAACCACGGGTGCCCGCGCACCGTGTAGGAGAAGACATCCCTGCGGATGACGGCGTGATGGCTGAGCATCCACTGACCCGCTGCGAGGTGCCAGAAGACGTCGGTGTCGAGCCCGGAGTGCATGACGACGCGTGCCAGCGCTGCCGCCACGCCGGCGATCACGACCCACGCGGGGTGCAGCGCGGCGCGCGACCAGCTCGGCGCGCGCGCGTCGCCTCCGGGCGCTCGGGCAGGTCCCGCTCGACCGGGCAACGGACCGCTGAGGGCGGCGGTGCGGGGCCGTCGCGTCGCGGCGGGCGACGAGGCCGGGGCGCGCAGCGCACCGAGTCCGTCGGGCGTTCGTCCCACGCGAGCCATATCGTCAGGCAGCGCCGCGAAGTCAACAGAGGCGCCGGTCCTCACGCCGCTCGCCCCTCGCGCCCGAGCACGGTGCCTGCAGGTGCTTAATCGCCTCGCAGGAGCGGCCGATCCTTCCTGAGCGGCACGCCGCCGTCGCTTCGGCCATGGGGAACCGTACGCACAGCACGCAGTCGTGGCAGGGCGAGGAGCGCGCCTGCCTCGCTGCGGGCGCGCGCTCGCGGACGGCCGCCCGCTCCACGGCTGGCGGAGGCAGCCCGAGGCTCGACCGTGTCGAGGCACGATCGCCCCGAGACGGCGTCCGAGGCGGTGCCCCAGCGGTGCCCCGCGCCGGCCCGCTCGGCGCCGTCACGACGGCGGTTCGCTGGGCGGCACTCCTCCTCGTCGTGTTCGTCGCACTCGGAACCCGCCTGCCGGCGCGCGCCCTCTTCGCGATCGGCGCGCTCGCGCTCTACACGTTCGTCCGCGCGAGCGCGCCGTCGCCGCCGCGGCGACGCGCGCTGTCGATCGGTGCCGTGAGCCTCGAGGCAGGGCTGCTGCTCGTGCTCAGCTTCGCGTCCGGGGCCTGGAGCTCTCCGATCCTCCTCGCGCTCGGTGCGTCGTTCCTCGTGGCCGGGTTGGAGGCCGGGATCGCCGGTGTCGTCGCAGCGACGGGGACCACCGTCGTCGGGGCGGTGTCGTGGATCGGCGTGACGGGAGCCGTCGCCGGGACGCTGCGGGTGGCCGCGTCGGTCGCGTCGCTCGCGTGCATCGGTGCGATCGGCGCGTACGGACGCGGGGTGCACGAGCGCGAGGCCTCGGCGGCGAGCGAGGTCGCCGGGCGAGCATCCGCGGCTGCCGAGCGCGGGCGGCTGGCACGCGAGCTCCACGACCGGCTCGGCCAGTCGCTCGTCGCGATCGCGCTCGGCCTCGATCGGCTCTGCGACACGACGCCCGCTGCCGCACGCGAGCGCGGCGAGCTCGAGGTGCTCGTCTCGGAGCTGCACCACGTCGTGCGCCTCGTGCGCGAGCAGCTGTGGGACCTGCGAAGCGCACGTGAGCCCGACGCTGCCCTCGAGGAGGAGCTGCGCGAGCTCCTCGGGCGCGTGTCGCTTCGCTCGGGAGTTCGTACCCGGTTCGAGGTGACGGGATCGCACCGGCTCGAGCCAGCCGTCGAGGAGGAGCTGTGGCAGATTGCTCGCGAGGCGGTCCTCAACGCGGAGCGCCATGCGCGCGCGGACCTCATCTCGGTGCGCGTGGAGCGCGACGTTGGCGAGGTGCGCGTCGAGGTCTGCGACGACGGGCGTGGCCTCGACGGCACCGGCGAACGGCCGAGCTCCTTCGGCATCCTCGGCATGCGCGAGCGGGCGCGCTCGATCGGCGCAGTGCTCGACATCGCCGACCGTACGGGCGGAGGTACGACCGTCACGATCGTGCGGAGGAGCGACCAGGGTGACGCGGCTGCTGCTCGCTGAGGACCACACCGTCGTGCGCGAGGCGCTGCGCGCGTCCCTCCAGGAGGCGGGGTTCGAGGTCGTCGGCGCGGTCGGCGACGGGGTCGCGGCGGTGTCGTGCGCGCTGGCGACGTTGCCGGACGTCGTCCTCATGGACGTGTCGCTGCCCGCGAGCGACGGGATCAGCGCGACGCGCGAGCTCACGGCTCGCGTGCCCGCGGTGCGCGTCGTCGTCCTCACGATGTTCGACGACGACGAGACGCGCCAGCGCGCCGCCGACGCTGGCGCGGCGGGTTACCTCGTGAAGGATTGCCCGATGTCCCGTCTCGTCGCCGTCGTGCGGTCGGTCGCCGAGGGCGCGACGGGACTGCCGGCGTCGTCGTGGGCGCGCGGCGATCGGGGCAGCCGCCGCCACGAGCTGACCAGACGGGAGATCGAGGTCCTGAGGCTCGCCGGCGCGGGCGCCTCCACGGCCGAGATCGCGCGCCACCTGTTCGTCAGTGCGCGCACCGCGAAGAACCACCTCGCATCGATCTACTCGAAGCTCGGCGTCCGGGACCGCACGCAGGCCGTGCTCGCGGGGCTACGCCTGGGGATCGTCGAGCTGCCGGGTGGCGCCGCTGCCCGAGGTGGCGCCGAGACGCGGCCGTCGTGATCGCGTCGTCGAGCTCGGCGCCGACGGCTGGTCGCTGGGGTGGCGACCGACGAGGGAGGCTGCGACCGTGGCTTCGGGAGGGCGGCAGGCCGGCGCCGGGTGCGACGGAGCCGAGGGAGCGGTCAGGGCCGAACGCGGGACCGAGGCCTGTCGCTGTGGCGACCTCGACGGAGCGCCGGCCGCCGCTTCGAGCCCTTGCACCCGGCGGGGACAGCCGCCGAGCCCGCGACGCGCGCCTCGTGCGGGCGGCGTCTCGGCACGACCCGTCCCCGAGCGCGGGCGCCGGGGACTGGACCCGGAGGCATCCCGCGCCGACGCCCGGAGCCGGCGGCGCGAGCGAGGTCGGGGCGGCGCGGCGATCCCGCGCCCCCGGTGCGCACGGGGTCCTCGAGGGCCGTGTCCCGAGCACGGCATGGCTGCGGGCTCTCGGTACGGGACACTGTCGGCGGTGGGCGCCGGGCTCCTTGCCGGCTGCGCCGCGTCACGAACCTGCCTCGACCCGCCTGCGTCCCGGGTGCGCCACCCCGGTTCCGCCGACGCGCTCGCTCGCGGTGCGCGAGGTGCGTCGCCGGTGCCGGAATTGGGCCGAACGGACCATGAAGTCGCGTCCGCTGCGTGCCGAGGAGGTGGTGGGCTCGCCGAGAGGGCACCGTGCCCTCGAGGCGAGGGCCGCCGACAAGGAAAGGGAGCGAAGATGCTGGACAAGGTGGCTCTGTGGCAGGTCGCGATCCGTTCCTGGCTCGCAGCGCTGAAGTCCGACGAGTCGGGCGCGAGCCTCGTGGAGTACGCGCTGCTCCTCGCGCTCATCGCCGTGGTCGCGATCGGTGCGCTCGTCTTCCTCGGCCACTCGGTGAGCAACACGCTGAACAACGTGGGCAACAACATCGCCAATCCGTAGGAGACGGCGGGCAGCCGGCGCCAGTCGACCCGGCTGGGGCGCTGGCTGCCCGCCACCGGACGGTGAGGGACCCCTTCGGATGGCCGAGCGCGACGGGAAGCGGTGTGCAGACCTCGAGTGGCTGCCGATGGAAGGCCGCGCCGAGCGAGCGGGTTCGCCGCCGTCTCCGCCGCGTCGGTTCTGCCTCGCGTCGCCTCGCCCGAGTGCCGGCCAGGGACCTGGGCTCGCCGCCCGCCGCGACGCGCCGAGCGGCGAGCGGTGGCGCCGTCGCGCTCGCTGCCGGCGTCGCCACGCTCGCTGCCGGCGCCTGCGGGGTCGCGGCTGACGGCGCGACGAGACCGCGGCAGCGTCGCCGGCGAGGGTGCGCGCCGAAGCCCAGCGGGTGCGCCTCGCGAGGCAGGGCGCGGACATGCTCGCGGGCGGCGCTCGAGACGTGTCGTGCCGAGCGGCTGCTCGTCAGCGCGCCGGGAGCTGCGCCGCCGCGAGCAGGAACGCCGCGAGCGTCCCGAGGGCGAGGAAGGGGCCGAACGCGATCACGCTGCGGACGCTGAGGCGTCTCGTGGCGAGTCCCACGAGCGCCGCCGCGCCGGCGAGCACGGCGCTGAGCGAACCGCCGAGGACGACGACGCGGTAGCCGAGCCAGCCGAGGAACGCCGCGCACGCGGCAGCCATCCGGACGTCCCCGAAGCCGACCGCCCGCGGGCTCGCGAGGTGCAGGAGGAGGAAGGCGGCGAAAGCCGCGCACCCCGCGGTCGCGGACCGTCCGAGGGCACCCCAGCGGTGCATCCCGGCCGATGCCACCGCGAGCGTCGGCGCACCGGCCGTGAGCGCTGCGTACACCGTGCGGCGCGGGAGGCGGAGCGAGCGAAGATCCGCGAGCGCGAGGGACGCGAGCGCGGCCCCGAGGACGAGCCCGGCGGGCGCGAGCCACCACGACCCGAGCGTGCCGGTCGCGAGCGCGACGACGAGTCCCGCTGCGAGGGGCGTGCGCCGTGGCGATGCGCCGACCGCGCCGGCCTGCCGGCGGAGGCTCGGCGGCGACGGCCGGCCGGGCAGGACGCGCTGGTGCGGCACCGCGCCAGCCTGTCAGCGCGGTGTCCGGCGGGTCGCGACGCAGGGCCGGGAAGCGCCCGTCGTGCACGCCTCCCGTTCCGTCGCGCTCAGTAGGCCTCGGAGCTTCCGCATCGCGGCAGCCTCGATCTGGCAGATCCGTGCGTTCGTCACGCCGAGGACCGCCGCCACCTGCTGCTGGGTGAGGCCCGAGAGGTAGCGGAGGGTGATGACGGTGCGCTGGCGGTCGACGAGGCGCTCGATCGCGGCGCGCAGGCTCGAAGAGCGCTCGGCGTCGAGCACGCGGCGCTCGGGCTCGTCGTCGTCGTCGCTGCCGACCTTGCCCACCGGCCAGCAGCGTGCGAGGACGTCCGCGGACACGCCGTGCTGGTAGAGGTGCACGAGGCGTGACGACTCGAGGTCCTGCAGCAGATGAAGTCCGGCGCGGGGGTCCAGGTCGAGCGAGGAGAGGACCTCGGCGTGCTCGGGTGGGCGCCCGAGCTCGCTGGCGAGCTCGTCGAACGCCGTGCGGTAGGCGGCGACGCGCCGGCGGACCGTCCGCGGGAGCCAGTCGAGCCGGCGCAGCTCGTCGATGATGGCGCCGCGGACTCGGTAGCTGGCGTAGGCGGGGAAGCGTGCGACGTCGCTCGCCTCGTCGCACTTCTCGATGGCGTCGATGAGGCCGAACACGCCGAAGCTGTGCAGGTCCTCCGCGTCTGCGGTCGCGCGGATGTGCGCTGGGAGGCGGACCACGACGGCATGGATGATCGGCTCGTAGGCGAGCAGGAGGCGATTGCGCGCCTGGGGGTCGCGCCCGTCCCAGTACCGTCGCCAGAGCTGCGCGAGGTCGGGCTGCGCGCGAGGAGACGAGGGGAGGACGCAGCTGTCCTGCATCGTGCCCATGTCGCTGCCTCCTCGCTTCCTCCGCGCCGGCGGCGGGTGATCACGCGCTCCACGCTGAGTGGCGGCATCGTCACTCAACGTGGTAATAGACGCTCGGGGCGCCACGAGGTTGCGGTTGGCGCGGCGAGATTTCCGGAACGATCCGGCCGAGCGCGTTCGGCGCGTCTCGCTCCCGCGCGTCCGGCCGCAGCAGGTCCGCCGTGGCTCGCGCGAGCGCGCCGCTGCGTGCGGCCCCGCTTAACCCGCGGCCTGGACGCGCCGTTAACGCGCGTGTAGCGCCGCGCCTGGCGGGCGCGCCGCACGCGGGTCGGCTGGGAGGCAGATGGGCGGTCCATGCGGCTGGGGCACCCGCCCCAGTCCGGCGGCGCATGGTCCCGACGAGGGCTCGACGAGCGAGGCCACCGCCTCGCCAGTTGGCGCGGACGCCCTCGACTCGGCGCTCGTCGAGAAGGCGCGCACGGGCAGCCGCGACGCCTTCGCCGTCCTCTACGGCCGGCACTACGTCCGCGTGCTGCAGTTCTGCCATGGTCGGCTCGGCAACTGGGACGACGCCGAGGACGCCGCGCAGGAGGCGTTCCTGCGGGCCCGCCGCGCGATCGCGCGCGGCGTCGAGGTGCAGCGCTTCGGGGCGTGGATCCAGGCGATCGCTGCCAACCTGTGCTTCGACTCCCTGCGCCGGCGGGGCCGCACCGTCCCCTTCGTCGGCCTCGCCGTGCGATCGGACCGCTGCCTCGACGACGGTCCCGAGGAGGCCCTCGTCGCCCGGGACGAGGCCGCCAGCGCCTCGCGTGCCTTCGAGCGCATCTCGCCGCGCTTCCGGGAGGTGCTGCGCCTTCGCGAGCACGCGGGCTGGAGCTACGAGCGCATCGCGCACCACGAGCAGCTCGAGCTGAGCGCGGTGAAGTCCCTGCTGTGGCGGGCCCGGCAGGCGCTCCGACGCGAGTACCTGCTCATCTGCGCGAAGGACTCCCTCGCCGTCGCCGTGCTCGGCAGCTCGCTCCTGCGCTGGCGCGTGCTCCGCGAGTCGCTCCAGCGCGCCTGCGCCGCGCGCCTCGCCGCGCCGCTCGAGGGGCTCGCTCCGGTCGGTGCCAGCGCTGCCTCGATCTCGGTCGGCGTGCCCCTGCTGCTCGGCCTGTGGAGCGTCGCACCCGAGCCGGCGCACGCCGGACGCCCCGCCCAGCTGTCCGCCGCGCCGAGCATCACGGCCCGCTTCGCTCCGATTGCTCCGGACGCAGCGAGGCTCGGCCCGCGACTCGCGGCGCCGACGGGCGTGCCTCGGGCGCAGCGGCCTCCGCTTGTGCGCGAGCGCCTGCAGCGGCGACCGCACGGCGCGCCCGCTGGCCCGTCTCGCGCCCGAGGCGACCCCGCCGAGGTTGCGCCGAGCACGGTCGCGAACGCGCCGGGCCTCGCCACATCGGACGGCCCGCCGCGCTCCCTGCCCGCTCCCGCAGCGGGCCGGCGCGTCGAGGGCGATGCGGCGCCGGGTCCCGGCCCGCCCCCCGGTCCGCACGGCGGTCCGACCGCGCGCGCCGGTGCGGAACCGCCGGGCGGCTGGCGCGGGCACGGCGCACGTCCGAGCCCGAGCCGTCTCGCCGTCGACAGGCGGGTTCCGGGTGTGCTCGCCGGTTCGCGTCCGCCGGGGGGCGGCGCACCCGCGACGACTGGCACGGCAACCGGTCAGGAGCCGAGCCAGCCGGCGGTCACCGCCTGGCGCACGCGAGGCGGTCCCGCAGGCTCGTCCTGGCGTCCGAGCGCCGGGCGTGCGCCACGGCCGTGGGACGACCCTCGCGCCGGGCGAGGGGCATCTGCCGCTGGCCCGGCGCCGCCGGTGGCGACGAGCGCGCCGGGCACGGACGCGCCCGGCGTGCCCTCGCCCGGCACGGCGGCACCCGGATCCGGTGAACCGCCGCCACCCCCACCGGGCGCGCCCGCGCCCGGCGCGTCGGAGGATCCCGGAGCCGCTGCCGGCGCGGGCCCCGCGGCGCCGCCGGGTGCGCAGACGGGCCCTCCCCCGGCCCCGGGGGGCGGGGCACGGGGGCGCCCGCACGGCCCGGGACGGTAGTCGCCGGCGGCTCTCGCGTCCTCAGCTCGGTGCCCGCGGGTTCGTCGTTCGTCCGGCGGCGGAGAAGCGCGCGACGAAGGCCTCCTCGACCGATGGGGACGTCCAGGTGATCGCGCCGAGGTCGCACCCGGCGAGCGCATCCCGCAGCGTGCGGTCGCTCGCCTCGTCGCGCCGCAGCGGGACGCGCACCTGCCTGCCGTGGAGCGTCGCCGCTGGCCAGCGGGCTTTCAGCTGGCGGAAGGCGAGCTGCCAGGGGCTGGCGTCCACCTGCGCGACGGTGAGGCCGGCGGACTCGACGATGGCGCGCGGCGTGCCGAGCGCGACGAGGCGTCCGTCGGCGAGCAGTGCCAGCCGGTCGCACTGCTCGGCCTCGGCCATGACGTGCGTGGTGACGAGCGCGGTGACCCCCTCGCTCGCGAGGTCGCGGACGAACCGCCACGCCTCGAGGCGGGCCGCGGGGTCCATGCCGCTCGTCGGCTCGTCGAGCAGGACGAGCTCCGGCCGGTGGACGAGGGTTGCGGCGAGCGCGGTCCGCTGGCGCAGGCCCGTGGGCAGCGTGCCGACCTGGCGCCCTGCCACCTCGCCGAGCTCGAGGCGCTCGAGGACGGTCCGGGTGCGCGCGGGGTCGGAGGCGCCGTACACGGCGGCGAAGAACGCGACGTTCTCGCTCACGGTGAGCTCCTCGTACAGGCCGAAGGCCTGGGACACGTAGCCGACGCGCGCCTTCAGGCGGGCGCGATCGCGCCGCAGGTCGAGCCCGAGGACGGCGGCCTCGCCACCGCTCGGCGCGTAGAGGCCGCACAGGAGACGTACGAGGGTCGTCTTGCCCGCCCCGTTCGGCCCGAGGAGGCCGAACACCTCGCCGGTCTCGACCTCCAGGCTGACCCGGTCGACGGCGACGACGTCGCGAAAGCGTCTCGTCAGCTCGTGCGTGGCGATGGCCGCGCTCATGGAAGCACCGCTGGTCCGCGCCGCCCTCGTCGCCGACGCCGGGCACGGAGCGGGCCAGTCCTGCCGGATCGGCCGCCGCGTGTCACGGCACGGACCCTCTCCCGGAGGGGGACGAGCCGCTCGCCGGCCGGATCGGGGTCACCGGCGCATGGCGGCGAGGAAGGCGGCCTCGAGCGTCGGCAGCGAGCCCTGCACGTCCTCCAGTCCGCCGCGCGCGAGCACCCGTCCCGCGTGGAGGAAGACAGCCGTCTCGCAGCGGCTCGCCTCGTCGAAGTCGGCCGTCGCGACGAGGATCGTCGTGCCGTCGGCGTGGAGGTGCTCGACGAGCGTCCACAGGTCCCGCCGAGCGACCGGGTCGAGGCCGGTCGTCGGCTCGTCGAGGAGGACGACGGCAGGCAGGTGGACGATCGAGCAGGCGAGGGTGAGCCGCTGGCGCATCCCCCCCGACAGCGCGCCGGCGCGCCTCGCGCGGAGGTGCTCGAGCCCGGTGAAGGCGAGGAGCTCCGTGCTCCGCGAGGCGAGCGTGCGGCCGGCCATCCCGTGCAGCGCGGCGAAGAAGGCCAGGTTCTCCTCGACCGTGAGATCCTCGTAGAGGTGGAAGCCCTGGGGGGCGAGGCCGAGCGACGCGCGCCCGTGGGCGAGCTGGACGCGCCCCTCGTCGGGGCGGTAGAGGCCGGCGACGAGCCGGAGCAGCGTCGTCTTGCCGGCCCCGTCCTCGCCGACGACGCCGCACAGCTCGCCGGGCTCGATCACGAGGTCGACCCCTCCGAGCGCGGACCTCCTGCCGAAGCGCTTCACGAGCCCGGTCGCCTCGATCTCGGCCACGACGCTCGCTAGGCCGTGAGGCCGGCCGCCGAGGCGCGGCCGGAGCCGGCGGAGGATGCCCGGTCGATGGCGCCGAGGAGCGGCGGAGGCCCGGTCAGCCGTCGGATGCGGGCCGCCGGGGAGGCGAACCGCCCCTGGCGAAGGCGGTCGTGCGGTCGCGCCCGAGCAGGGATGGCGCTCGCCGCGCGGCGCTGCGGCCGTACCTCGTGGCCGACGTGGCGAGGCCCCGTCCGTTCTCGGGCGGGGCGTGCCCGGCTCTCGCTTCCTCGCTGGCGAGGGCCGGGCGGGCGCAGCCCGTGCGCCGCTCGCGCGCCTCGCACGGTCCTCGACGGACCGGCGCGATCACCTGGGAGCCGCTGCGAACGCTCCGGGACGCGCACCCCACCAGCTTGCACGCGACGCGGTGGCGAGGGCGAGCGCTCGGGCCGCGGTCGCCGGCTCGGAGCGCTGCGCCGGCGGCACCGGGCAACTCGCCGTCGCTGCCGAGGCGCGCGCCCGGCGCCGCGACGCGAGGGTGGGGGCATCCGTCAGCGAGCGCTCCTGGCGAGCGTGCTCGAGGCGCAAGGTCACCGGCGCGAAGGATATGGACGAGACGGGGCGACCTTCCCGACGGACCACCCCAGCGGACCGAAGGACCGACGTCGACAGGACCGCTCGAGCTCTCGCCGTCACGAAGGCGTCAGTCGAGGCGCCGACGGAACGTCACGACGGCGAGCGACGTGTAGGCGACGGCCATCCCGACGAGGACGGCGAGGTCCCGCCAGATGTCACCGAGCCCGACCCCCTTCAGGAACAGCCCGCGAGCTGCGGGGGTGAAGAAGGTGAGGGGCGAGACCTCGCTCACCCAGCGGATCCCCCACGGGATCGCGCGCAGGGGGAAGAGGGCGCCGGAGAGGAGGATCTGGGGAAGCAGGACGAAGGTGGCGGTCTGGAGCGCCTGGCGCTGGTTCTGGGCGACGCTCGAGATCAAGAGGCCGATCGCGAGGGCCGAGACGAGGTAGAAGATGGCGGCGAGGAGCAGGGCGAGCGGGCTGCCGCGCAACGGGACGGCGAAGAGGAGCGCGCCGAGCACGGTGATCACGACCGCGTCGAAGAGCGTCACGAGGCCGTAGGGCGCGAGCTTGCCGGCCATCAGCTCGAGGCGGCGGACCGGCGTCATCATCAGCTGCTCGAGCGTCCCGGTCTCACGCTCGCGCACGACGCCGAGCGCCGTCGCGACCGTCCCCACCCAGAGCATGATCATGCCCACCTCCGCCGGCACCATGACGTCGGCCGAGCGCAGCGTGGGATTGAAGAGGATCTCGACGGGCACCGGCGCCGTCGCGCCCGGCGCGGCGAGCGACTGCAGGTACTCGAGCGCGCTGCGAGCCGTGAAGGCGTCGCTGCCGTCGACGAGGACGGCGCGCGGCGCTCCCGCCGCGTCGACGACGACCGCCACCGAGGTCCGGCCCTGGGTGAGGTCGGCGCGCCCCGCGGCGATCGTCGGGGCGACGCGGGCTGCCACGATGAAGTGGCCACCGGCGCGCAGCGCTCGCCGCACGAGCGCGCTGTCGTGGCCGACGAGCTCCGCAGGGATCCCGCTCACCTCGAGGCGCACGCCGTAGCCGAAGATGACGAGCAGGACGAGCGGCATCGCGAGCATGAGCACGAGGCTCCGCCGGTCGCGGCGGAGCTGGATGAGCTCCTTGCGCGCGATGGCGCCGAGGCGCCGTGCGCTCGCGCGCAGCGCGCTCCAGCGCGCGGCCGCGCTCGCCCGGACGCCGGTCGGACCGCCAGGCCTCGAGCGCGGTGTGCCGTTGGGTTCCTCGCGCCCAGCGCGTGGTCCGATCGCGTCCACGGTCGTGCCGGGACCGCGCGCCTAGCGCTCGTCCGCCCGCGGGAGGACGACCTCCTCGACGATGAGGTAGACGGCCGCCGCGACGGGAATGGCCACGAGCGCGCCGACGAGGCCGAGGAGCGCGGCGCCGAGCAGCGTGGCGATGATCGTGAGGCCGGGCGAGATGCGCACGGTGTGCTGCATGACCCTCGGGTTGAGCAGGTAGTCCTCGAAGAAGCGGTAGGCGACGTAGAAGGCGGCCGTCGCGATCGCGATCGGGACGCCGCGGGTCAGCGCGACGAGCGAGACGACGATTCCCGCGATGGTCGAGCCCACCACGGGGATGAGGTCGAAGAGGGCGACGAAGAGCGCGAGGAGCAGCGGGTAGGGGACGCCGAAGCCGAGGAGCCAGACGTAGGTCCCGACGCCCGAGACGAGCGAGGTGAACAGGTTGCCGAGCATGAAGCCGCCGATGCGGCTGAACACCTCGTCGGTGAGCAGCGCGACCCGCTCCCGCCGGCTGCGGGGGATCAGGCCGAGCCACAGCTCGCGCACGGCGGGCAGGGCGACGAGGAAGTAGATGGTGAGCGCGACGACGCTCGCGGTGGCGGCGCCGAAGGACAGGATCTTCTTCCCCGCGCCGACGACACCGCCGGCCAGGGGCAGGTGCAGGTTCGACGAGCTCTCCTCGAGGTAGTGGGTGAGGTGCAGGTGGACGAGCAGGCTGCCGAGCCACCCCCTGCCCGCGATGAGGTCCCGCTTGTAGCGCGGGTAGTTGACGGCGAGCGCGTGCGCCTCGTGGGTGATCGGCGGGACCGCCGCGGCGACGAAGGCGGCCACGACGCCGAGGAAGCAGCAGGTGACGACGACCACGGCAGCCCCTCGGCTGAGGCCGCGCCGGCACAGCCACTCGAGCGCCGGGTTCAGCCCGACGGCGATGAACAGCGAGATGCCGATGATGACGAGCACGCCGCTCACGTCGTAGAGGCCGCGCACGAGCAGGTAGGCCACGGCCACGCCGAGGGCCCCCGTGAGGCCGAGGTAGAAGGGATGGCGCCGGTTGAAGGGGCGCCCGAGCAGGCCGAGCGGGCCCTCTGCGCTGGCCGGCTCGGCCGCCTCGCCCGCCGTCCCTGGGAGCACGAGGCGGGGGCTCCCGTCCGCGCGCTCCGGGCGCTCCCCCGCGCCGACGGCCTCGCCGGGGCCGATCACCGGTGCACGCCAGGGCGCGTGGCGCACGGCGGGCGCGACCAACCACCGGGCGCCCGCGTCCGCCCGCCCGGCCTTGCCGCGGCGCGCACGTCGCCGTGAACTCGCCCGTCGTACACCAGGCGCCCATTGTCGCCGATCGGCGCGCGGTGCGCGCCCGTGGGCGAGCCGGCCGCGACGCGCCCGCGTCCGGCCACCCCGGCCTCGTGCTCGCGGCGGCGCCCACTCGCTAGGGTGGGCGAGCGTTCGCACGAGGCATCGGAGGGGCGCGACGAGGCCAGTGGGGCGAGCACGCGTGCTGGTCTGCGGAAGGGGGCCGAGCACCGGGTCCCCTCGCGGCCCTGGTCTCGCAGCGCTCGGCCTCGCCGTCGCCGCGCTCGTGGCCGCGGCGGGCGTGCCGGCGTACGCGAGCGGTCTCGTGCTCGCCGGCGACCTCCCGCCTGCCGAGTCGGGCGCCCCGTACGCTGCGACGCTTCGCGCCTCGGGCGGCACCCCGCCGTACGCCTTCAGTGCCCAGGGCCTGCCTGGAGGGCTCTCCCTCGCCCAGAGCGGCGCCGTGAGCGGCACGCCGCGCGCTGCGGGGACCTTCGTCGTGGACGTCGAGGTCACCGACCAGCAGGGGCTCAGGGCATCGACCGCGCTCGACCTCACCGTGGCACCGGGCCCCACGATCACCACCGCCTCGCTACCGACGGCGACCGCCGGCGCGGACTACGACGCCGAGCTGACCGCGAGCGGGGGCCAGCCCCCCTACACCTGGTCCGTCGCGAGCGGTCCGGTTCCGCCCGGGACGCTCCTGTCCTCCGAGGGCGTCCTCTCCGGCAGGCCGGGCGGCCCCGGTCGGGACACGCTCGACGTCGAGGTGACCGACGCCCTCGGCTCGAGCGCGACGCGCGTCCTCACGCTCGTCGTCGTCGCGCCGCCACCACCGCCCCAGGAGGTCGCGCTCGCGAGCGCGAGCGGCCAGGTGCTCCTGCTCGGCGCGCAGGCCGAGACGCTGCGCGCCCCGCGCCCGCCCCGCTCGCGCCTCGCGGGCATCGCGGGGTCGGCGGTGGCAGGCGCCCTGTACGCCGCCTGGCGTGACGGCCGGGTGGTCGGCGTGGGCACGCGCGGCCTCGGCTCCGTTCCCGCCCGTCGCCTCGCCTCGCCGGTCGTCGGGATCGCCGCGGACGGCTCGCGCCCGGGCTACTGGCTCGTCACGGCGCGCGGCCAGGTGTACGGCTTCGGCGCGGCCCGGCGACTGGGCCCGGTCGTGCTCGGGCGACGGACGGGACCCGTCGTGGGCATCGCGGCGGCGCGCGGCGGCTACCTGCTCGCGACGGCGCGGGGCGCCGTGGTCGCGGTCGGGCCCGCGCCGCGCGGCCGGCGCCCAGGCGGGCTCGCCGGCCGCGTGGTTGGCATCGCCGCCGAGCGGTCGGGCCCCGGCTACTGGCTCCTCACGGCGCGCGGCCGCGTGTACGGCTTCGACGGCGCCCCGCGCCTCGGGTCCGTGCGCACGGCGCGAGCGGTCGCCATCGCGGCCGCGCCGAGAGGAGTCGGCTACTTCGTCGCGACCGCCGCGGGCGGCCTCTACGCCTTCGGGAGCGCCCGGCTCCCGTCGGGCGAGCCGCGGGCCGTCGTCGGCGCACGGGTCGTGGCGCTCGCCGCCACGGGCTGAAGCCCGCGGTCGCGGCGCAGGAGGTTCGGGCGAGTCGCCCACGAAGCGTCTCGCGTGCCTGGCACCGGCGCCCGGCTCGTTCGCCAGGCGCGCCTCGCCACGAGGATCCACCAGCTCGGGTCCCGTCGAGGCCATCATTGGTTCCTCGAGGCGGAGGTGCGGCCGTGGCCAAGCAGGGCAGGAACGCGCGCTGCAGGTGCGGGAGCGGCCGGAAGGCGAAGCACTGCTGCGATTCGCCGTCTGGCCCGCCGCGGGAGGTGCTCGAGCGCGCCTTTCTCGCGCGAGCGGCGAGCGAGGGCCGCTGGGCGCTCGCGGCCGTCGACGAGGAGGACCTCGAGGCCCTCCTGGACGAGCTGCCGCTCCTCGTCCGACGCTTCCCCGAGCTCGCCGTGCAGCTGCCCGCGCTCGTCGACCCGGCGCTCGAGCGCCTGCTCGTCGCCTGCGAGACCGGCGTTCGCCGGACCGGCGAGGTGGCGCTCGCCGACGTCGCCAGGCGCTTCGACACCGCCGCGGAACGCGCACGGCTCGCCCGGGACGTCCTCCGGCTGCGCGAGGAGGGGCGCCTCAGCGACACTCTCGCCGCGGTGGCCCTCCTCGACCTCGCCGACGAGGACGCGATCCCCCTGCTCGTGCTGGGCGCCGTGCTCGAGGCGGCGAGGGTGCGCGCACGGCTCACCCCGACGCCCGCCGGCCTGCTCGTCGCGTCGTAGGCGGGTCGCGCTCGAGGCCGCCGCTTCCGTCCCGCACGCCGAGCTCGAGGAGGGCGCCGGGCAGCCTCGGCCGGTGCGCGGCTCTCCGGTGGCACAATGGGGTCGTGCGCGAGGCGTGTGGCGTCTTCGGGGTCTTCGCGCCCGGCGCCGACGTGCCGAGGCTCGTCTTCGACGGCCTCTTCGCCCTCCAGCACCGTGGCCAGGAGTCCGCCGGGATGGCCGTGACCGACGGCGAGACGATCACGGTGGTGAAGGACATGGGTCTCGTCACCTCGGTCTTCGACGCCCGTACGCTCGCGTCGCTCCAGGGGCACGCCGCGCTCGGCCACGTGCGTTACTCGACGAACGGGCCGAGCACGTGGCAGAACGCCCAGCCCGTCTACCGCGCGGTCGGCAGGGCCGGCTTCGCCCTCGGCCACAACGGGAACCTCACGAACGTGGCGGCGCTCGAGGCCGAGGCGGGCATGCTCCCCGGCATGACGACCTCCGACAGCGACCTCATCGCCGAGCTCGTCGCGCGGGCCTCGCCCCTCGACGAGGACGCCGCCGCGGACGGCCGCGATCTCGAGCGGACCCTCCTCGCCGTGCTGCCGAGGCTCGAGGGGGCGTTCTCGCTCGGGGTACTCGACGCGAGCCGGCTGATCGCCGTGCGCGACCCCAATGGCTTCCGGCCGCTGTGCCTCGGCCGCCTCGCGCCCTCCGGCGGCCGGGAGGCCGGCTGGGTCGTCGCCTCCGAGAGCCCCGCCCTCGACGTCGTCGGGGCGGAGCTCGTGCGCGAGCTCGACCCTGGCGAGATGCTCGTCATCGACGCGGACGGGCCCCGCTCGCTGCGGCCGTTCCCGCCCGAGCGCGTCGAGCCGAGGCTGTGCATCTTCGAGTTCGTCTACTTCGCCCGGCCCGACAGCCTGCTCCTCGGTCGCGAGGTGCACGCGGCGCGCCACCGCATGGGCGAGGTGCTCGCGACGGAGGCACCCGCGGACGCCGACGTCGTCATCGGGATCCCCGACTCCGGCGTGCCCGCGGCCGTCGGCTTCTCGGCGCGAAGCGGTATTCCCTTCGGCCACGGGCTCGTGAAGAACCGGTACATCGGGAGGACCTTCATCGTTCCGACCCAGGAGGCGCGCGTCGCCGGCGTCCGGCGGAAGCTGAACCCGCTGCGCGAGACGATCGCCGGCCGCCGACTCGTCGTCGTCGACGACTCGATCGTCCGGGGAACGACGACGCGCGAGCTCGTGCGCATGCTGCGCGAGGCGGGGGCGTCCGAGGTCCACCTGCGCATCTCGTCGCCTCCGTTCCGCTGGCCCTGCTTCTACGGCATCGACACGCCCGATCGGGCGGAGCTGCTCGCCGCGCTCATGGGGGTCGACGAGATCGCGGGCCACCTCGGGGCGGACTCCGTTGCCTACCTCTCCCTCGAGGGCCTCGTCGAGGCCATCGGGGCGGGCAGCTCCGGGTTCTGCGCGGCGTGCCTGACCGGCGAGTACCCGACGCCGGTCCCGGTCCGCGACCGAGGCCTCGCGGCAGCGGTGCTCGCCTGAGCGGCTCGCGTCGCCCCCCACGGCGTCGGCGCGTCGGTACTCGCAGCCCGCTCGAGCGCCGGCGGCGAGCTCGGGATCGAGCCTCGCGTCTGGCGCCGTTGGGACCTCGACGCATGCGGACCTCGACGCTCGCCCCCGGTACCGAGCGTGGAGGAGGTCGTCGGCTCCTGTGAGGTCGCCGACGGCATGCTCGTCGGCGCTGGCCGTGGCGATGTCGGTCGGTCGGCGTGACGAGCCGCCACCCTGCTTCGGCCTGCTCCGGCAGCGCCTGCGACGAGGTGCTCGGCCGAGCGCCAGGCGCCTCGCTCGCGCAGACGCTCGTCCCAGGCTCGCGACACCTTCCGCCGGCGCCCCGGCGGCGCTCCGGCCACCGCTCGCCCGTCCGGGTCGGGCTGCCGCGGCGGTTCCTGGGCCCGTCCGTGCGCGAAGGCGACGTCGTGCGGGAACCGCTCCTCGCCCCGGGGACGACCGCGCTCCGGCGTCCCGTACCCGAGCCGGCGCGTCGGGCGGGCGGCGCGCGAGCGCGCCGAGAACCGCCGCGGGCTTCGGCCGTCTCGTCTGGACGGTCGTCCGGCGAGCAGGACGGCTGGGTTCGGGGTGCGGACCTCCACGCGACGCGTTCGCGGCGCGGCGGTGAGGGGCGTCGGCCCCGCCGCGGCCCGCTCGGCGCAACGCGGGCCGTCTCCGGTGCTCCCTCGGGCCGCGTCCTGCCCGCGCTCGCGCCGCCCAGGCTCGCGCGCGGCGGGCGCGGCGGCGTGGATCACCCGGGAGGTTCCTCCCCGAGCACCTGCCAGGCGCCGCGCTCCGAACTCGGAGCCGGCCTCCCGCCTCGCGCGTGGGGCGGGCTCGCGCCGGCGCGTCCTGCGCACCGGGCACGGGCGGCCGGACGTCGCGAGCGCTCCCGCCCCGGCGCGTCTGGCGGGCCGGGCCCCGCGCCCCGGCGGTCATCCGTTAGCGTGGCCGCGCGAGGCGCGTGCCTCGGTCCGACGGTCCGAGCAGACGGGAGGTGGCCAAGCTGCCCGGTGGAGGGCTCCGCGAGCGGTCCGGGGAGGCGCCGGCGCCCGACCCGGCGACGGAGGCCGCCAGCCGGCTCGGCGGGGGCCGCTCGACGGGAGCGGCTGGTCCGACCGAGGGCGTTCCCCGGGACGCCGCCCGCGCGCCCGGTGGGTTCATGGGGCAGCTGTGACCCTCGCAGGTGCGAGCGTCGTCGAGCTGTCGGCGTTCGTCGCCGCGCCCCTCGCGGGGATGACCCTCGCCGGCCTCGGTGCGGACGTGATCCGCGTGGACCCTCCGGGCGGGGGGCTCGACTACCACCGCTGGCCGCGCTCGCGCGCGGGCGACAGCCTCTTCTGGCACGGACTGAACCGCGGCAAGCGCTCTGTCGTCCTCGACTGGCGGCGCGACGAGGGGCGCGAGCTCGTCGCGGCCCTCGTCGCGCGCCCGGGCCCCGGGAGCGGGATCCTCCTCACCAACCTCGGTGCGAGGGGCACCCTCTCGCACGGCGCGCTGCGCACGCGACGCGAGGACGTCATCAGCGTCGAGATCGAGGGCTACCGTGACGGCGCGATCGCGGTCGACTACACGATCGCGGCGCGCTCGGGCATCCCGTTCCTCACAGGACCGACCGGGACGGTCGGGCCCGTGAACTCGCCCCTGCCGTCCTGGGACGTGGCGACGGGCTTCTGCGCTGCGCTCGCCGTCGTGAGCGCTCTGCGCCAGCGCGAGCGGACCGGGAGGGGCAGCGCGACGCTGATCGCCCTCGCGGACGTGGCGGTGAGCGTCCTCGCGTCGCTCGGCTTCGTCGACGAGCAGGAGCGGGCCGAGCAGCCCCGCGTGCGGGACGGCAACTACCTCTACGGCGCGTTCGGGCGCGACTTCACGCTCAGCGACGGGTCGAGGGTGATGCTCGTGGCGCTCACGGCCCGGCAGTGGCGCGCCCTCGTCGCTGCCTTCGGCATCGCCGAGGAGGTCGAAGCGCTCGAGCGGGACCGGGGGCTGGACCTGAGCGACGAGGGCGACCGCTACCGGGCGCGCGCCGAGATCGCTCGGCTCCTCGAGCGGCGCTGCGCGTGCCTCGAGCCGGCAGCCGTCCTCGAGGCGCTCGAGCGCCACGAGGCGTGCTGGAGCCGCTACGAGACCGCGCCCGAGCTCGCCCGCGCGCTCCTCGGGACGCGCCCCCCGGATGGGGAGGGCCTCGTCCGGGACGTCCCTCTCCCGCTGCGCCTCGACGGGACCGAACCTTCGCCGGTGGGCGCCGCCCCCGAGCTGGGCCGGGACACCGAGGCGGTCCTCGCCGACCTGCTCAGCCTGAGCGCGCGCGAGATCGGACGACTGCGCGACGCCGGCATCGCCGGGACGGGGCGGCCGTGAGCGCACCCGGGCTGGAGGTGGCCGTCGACGAGCTCGCGCCGGACGGCGCGCGGCGCCTCGGGGCGACCATCGGCGACCCCCGTCCGTTTGCTGCCGGCGACGAGCTGCCGTTGCTGTGGCACTGGGCCTACTTCGCGGCGCTCGTCCCGACGTCCGGGCTCGGTCCGGACGGCCACCCGCCGAGGACGGACGCGTACGTGGGCCGCTTCCCCCGTCGAATGGCCGGTGGCGGGAGCGTCGAGCGCCGCGGCCCGCTCGTTATCGGGCGACCGGCGCAGCGCCGCTCCGAGGTCGAGCGCGCCGAGGAGGTGCGCGGGCGCAGCGGCGACCTGGCGATCGTCACGTGGCGCCACGAGTACCTCCAGGACGGTGCGGTCGTCCGTGTCGAGCGCCAGCACCTCGTCTACCGGGGAGCGCCCACCCCACCCGCGCCGGCGTCTCCGGCTGGCTCACCGCCGCCGGCGCCCAGCCCGAGCGAGGGATTCCGCCGTCGGCTCGGCTTCGACCCCGTGCTGCTCTTCCGGTACTCGGCCGCAACGTGGAACTCGCACCGCATCCACTACGACCGCTCCTACGTGGTCGGCGTCGAGGGCTACCGAGGCCTGCTCGTGCACGGGCCGCTCCTCGCCACGCTGCTCGCGGCCGAGGCGGAGGCGGAGCTCGGGCCGCTCGCGCGCGTCGAGTACCGGGCGCGCGCCCCGGTGTTCGACGACGACACCGTCGACGTGCTCGCGACGTCCGCCGAGCGCGGGGCGATGACGCTCGAGGCGCGCAAGCCGGGAGGCGAGGTGGCGATGACCCTCGAGGCGCATGGCCTCGACTGAGGCCGCCGCGGCGCGCCCCGCGCCCGATCCCGCCGTGCTGCCCTCGCCGGGCGCCGAGGCGCCACGCGTCCGGTCGCTGCGCGCCGCGGCGCAGCTCCTCTCGGCGCGCGACCCCGTCGTCGCGGCGCTCCTCGGCGCGCTGGGGCCCCCTCGGCTGCGGCCGCCCCAGCCGAGCCACTTCGCGGCGCTCGTGCGCGCGATCGTCTACCAGCAGCTGGCAGGGCCTGCCGCAGCCGCCATCCACGGGCGGCTCGTCGGCGCGCTCGGGGACGTCGAGCCCCGAGCCGTCCTGTCGGCCTCGGCCGCGCAGCTGCGGGCCGTGGGACTCTCGGCCGGCAAGGTCGCCTCCCTCGTCGACCTCGCACGGCGGGTCGACGAGGGCACGCTCGTCCTCGACTCGAGCCTCTCGAGGCTCGGCGACGAGGAGATCGTGCGCCGGCTCTCGACGGTGCGGGGGATCGGCCGGTGGACGGCGGAGATGTTCCTCCTCTTCCAGCTGCGACGGCTCGACGTGTGGCCGACGGGCGATCTCGGGGTCCGCCGGGGCTACGGCCTCGCCTGGGGGGTCCCGATGCCGCCTGCGCGCCAGCTCGAGGCGCTCGGCGACCGTTTCCGCCCCTACCGCTCGATCGTCGCCTGGTACTGCTGGCGGGCCTGCGAGCTCTACGCCCGTCAGGACGGGCGGGCGCTCACGGGCTGACGGGCGCGTCGGCACCTCGCCCCTCGCGGGCAGGCCTCGCCGGCGGCCGCCGTGCCCCGCGCGGCGATCGCCTAGGATCGTGCGGCCCCTGCGGCGAGTGCCGGCGCCGACGTGCGCTCCTGCAGGTGCGAGGAGGAGTCGAGGACCTGTGGTGCAGTTCGGAGTGCACGCCGGCCTGTCAAGCCGGAGGTCGCGGGTTCAAATCCCGTCAGGTCCGCGCGCTGGCGTCAGCCGGCTCGCTCCGTTCGCGCGCACTACGGCGCGCCCGACGGACGAGCAGGCCGAGCCGGCGGGGTCGGGTAGCTCAGTTGGCAGAGCGCGCGCCTGAAAAGCGCGAGGTCACCGGATCGACGCCGGTCCCGACCACCATGGGGGATGGTTCACGTAGGAACCCCCTGGGCAGTTCACGGCCTGGCCAACAATTGGGCGACGTGTCCCTTGGCGAACCCAAGTTGAGTGATTCGCCACGCGGCGTTCGTCGAGTTCTGGCCCCTTTCCTTCTGCTTCCTTCCGGCGACCAACGGATCGTCTTCAAGAAGATACGCAAGGATCCCAGGCGGAATCGCCATCTGCTTCCCTCGGTTTTCCAGGACGCTCCGAGTTGCAAGGATGCAGGAACCGAAGGCCGTTGTTGCGGTCCGAGCTTCGCGCTACCACGCCCCTTCGGTGTCCTTGCCTTCGTACGGCAGCTCGCTCAGCCAGTGGCCAACGAAGTCGACTTCCCTCCCCGTGGCGGACCTGTAGTACAGGACGGCATCAGCCTCCTTGAGCGAACCGGGGGCCTCTCGCCCGTGGGCACGAAGGCGGGCCGTCCCGAGCTGTCGCTCGGTCAACATCGGGTAGTCCGGCGGCTCGACCTCAGTACGGCGAAGGTGTGCGAGTCGGGCGTGTAGCGGGTCGATGAAGTAGAGCTTCATCTGCGAGGCGAGGTCCGGACGACCGCCGTCGCTGTGGTAGCACGGCCATGTCACGAACGCGTCCTGAAGACGCGTCAGTCGCAGGGTCAGACCCACATGGCCCCTGGCCGGGGCCGCCACGGCGGATGAGAATGGTGCCGGTCGCCCGCCGAGCCCGGAAACTCATTGGTGCCACGAGCCCGCGGGTCAGACTGGTGCAGGGGCCTGCAGGCACCACGGATTGTTCCTTCGAGGACGTACCTCAGATTCTCCAACACCACACAGGTCCCAGGGGCGGCCGCCAGCGAGCAGGACACTCGGGATGGGCGATGGAGATCATCGTGGAGCGCTGTGCGGCGCTCGACGTCCACAAGGACAGCCTCATGGCGGCAGTGCGTCTGCCGGGCGAGAAGAAAGGGCGCCGCACCGAGGTGCGCCAGTTCCGGACCTGGACCTCCTCGCTACGTGAGCTGCGAGCGTGGCTCGTCGCTCACGGCGTCACCCAGGTGGCGATGGAGGCGACGGGCGTCTACTGGAAGCCGCCCTGGCACGTGCTCGCTCCCGAGCCGAGCTTCGAGCTGCTGTTGGTCAACGCCCAGCACGTGAAGAACCTCCCGGGACGAAAGACCGACGTCTCGGACGCGCAGTGGCTCGCATCTCTCCTCGAGTGCGGGCTGCTCCGAGGCAGCTTCGTCCCCGACCCGGTGATGAGCCGGCTGCGGGACCTGACCCGGCACCGCAAGAAGCTCGCAGAAGCGCGCGGACGCGAGACCCAGCGCATCCAAAAGGTCCTCGAGGACGCCGGCATCAAGCTCGACTCGGTCGTCTCCGACGTCCTCGGCAAGGGGCCGCGCGCCATGATCGAGGCGCTCATCGCCGGCGAGCGTGACCCGAACGTGCTCGCCGAGATGGCCCTGACGCGCACTCGGGCGAGGATCCCCGAGCTGCGCCTGGCGCTCGAAGGCGGCTTCGACGAGCACCACGCCTTCATGCTCTCCACCCACCTCGCCACCGTCGACCACCTGAGCGCCCAGATCGCCAGGCTCGACGAGCGCCTGGAGGTGGAGATCGCCCCTTTTGCTCGCCAGGTTGAACGGCTCTGCACCGTGGTCGGCATCGGAAAGGTGACCGCCCAAGCCATCGTCGCCGAGATCGGGGTGGACATGGGCCGGTTCCCGACGGCCGCCCACCTCGCCAGCTGGGCAGGCATGTGCCCGGGGAACCACGAGTCCGCGGGCAAGCGCCGCTCGGGAAGGGCCCGCAAGGGCAACGCCGCTCTCCGCTCGGCGCTCATCGAAGCGGCCTGGTCGGCCTCCCACTCAAAAAACAGCTACTACGCCGCTCAATATCGCCGCTTCTGCCGTCGCTTCGGCAAGAAGAGCGAGTCCAAGGCGATCTTCGTCGTCGCCCACTCGATGCTCGTCACCATCTGGCACATGCTCGCGAACGACACCGACGACGCCGATCTCGGCGGGGACTTCTTCGACCGCCGCGGCGACAACGAGCGACATGCTCGACGCCTCGCCCACCAGATCGAGCGCCTCGGCTACAAGGTCACCGTCGAACCCGCCGCCTGAGGAACCCACACACCGGGGCTCACGCCCCGAGCGGGGCTCTGCCCCGCGCCCCGACGTCGCGCGCCCACGCGCGCGGACAACTCACGTCATTCTCACCTCAGAGATCGAGGTTCGTTCCACAGACGTATCGATGCGCCGGCAATGTGCATTCGTCCCGATGCGCATCACCGAGTTCTCTGAATTGGGGTTGCGGTCGTTGGGAATTAGCCCGAGAAGTCGGTGCGGGATCCGTGGCGCAGCGCCTCGGTCAAGATCGTAGGTGGACCTGCCCTTCTGGTGATGTCAACGCGCGTGCTGTTGATCAACGACGACGGTCGCGCTCGGCAGGCATGCGCTCCCGCTGACGGTTCGATCCGCGCGTCCGGGCCCACGCGTCGCTTCCGGCGATTCAAGACGGCTGTCTCCAGCGTCGGCTTGAGCAGAGTCAAATGACGCCCTTGGGGCGTCGAGCCGGTTCATGTAAGCAACGCCGCGTATCGGTTACCCTGAAGCGGTCTCTACCGCGAGACAACTACCCAAGGCTGGCCGATGTCCCCACATGCGGTTCTTCTCCGTTGCTCCCACGTCGCCTCCGTCGTCCTCATTGCCGCAGCAGGCTTCATGCTGCCAATGGTCGCCAGAAATACGCCGGCCTTTGCCGATACGGCACC